>NZ_JBMDKC010000050.1:0-42364 GCF_057809515.1 Bacillus sp. FG16 | reverse complement strand
CGGGAGCAACAGGAACAACAGGAGCAACAGGAGCAACGGGAGCAACAGGAACAACAGGAGCAACAGGAGCAACGGGAGCAACAGGAACAACAGGAACAACAGGAACA
The DNA here is from genome assembly GCF_057809515.1 of Bacillus sp. FG16. Lineage (NCBI taxonomy): Bacteria > Bacillati > Bacillota > Bacilli > Caryophanales > Bacillaceae > Bacillus > Bacillus sp. FG16. Next base: position 42,257 of record NZ_JBMDKC010000050.1, on the reverse strand, counting down.
ACGGGAGCAACAGGAACAACAGGAGCAACAGGAGCAACGGGAGCAACAGGAACAACGGGAGCAACAAGAGCAACGGGAGCAACAGGAGCAACGGGAGCAACAGGAGCAACGGGTGTAACGGGAATAACAGGAATAACAGGAATAACAGGAGCAACGGGTGTAACAGGAGCGACAGGAGCAACGGGAGCAACAGGAGCAACAGGAGCAACAGGAGCAACGGGGACAACAGGAATAACAGGAGCAACAGGAACAACGGGAGTAACGGGAGCAACAGGAGCAACGGGAGTAACAGGAGCGACAGGAACAATGGGAGCAACAGGAGCAACAGGAACAACAGGAACAACGGGAGCAACAGGAGCAACAGGAATAACAGGAGCAACGGGAGCAACAGGAGCGACAGGAGCAACGGGGACAACAGGAATAACAGGAGCAACGGGAGCAACAGGTCCTACTGGGGGGATTGGCCCTATAACAACAACTAATTTGTTATATTACACTTTTTCAGATGGAGAGAAACTCATATACACAGATGCAGACGGCATAGCTCAATATGGTACAACGAATATACTATCACCTAGTGAGGTCTCATATATAAATTTGTTTATCAATGGAATTTTGCAACCACAACCATTCTATGAAGTTAGTACTGGTAAACTAACTTTATTGGATAACCAACCACCATCGCAAGGTTCTTCAATTATTTTACAATTTATTATTATTAATTAAAAAAGACAGATTCTTAATGAAAAGGAATCTGTCTTTTTTGTTCTGAATTACATTCGTTAACATTAAGTGACGATAAATTCAATTGTAATTGGAATTCCGCCGTCTAATGCATCCCCACCAGGAATTGTAATAGCACCAGTAGGACCAGTAGTAACACTGGAGTTCACGCTTGGTTGAAGAATACCGTGTACATATAAGTTGTAATACGTGAAAGTCGGAAAAGCAGTTGCAGTAGTACCCGCATCGTTTAAACAGGCTGTGGCAGCAATTGCAAAAGCTGCACCTGTACCTGTGCCGACTCCTAGTGTAGATGTAAATCTTCTCGATGCCATAAATGGTTGAATGATAGGCAATTAATTTTCACTCCTTACAATATTTTATTAGAACGAAGTATAAAATAACTTGTCCACTATATAGTATGAGAGTTTTTTATAATAGAAACGGCTTTACCTTTATAGGGTGAGCCCAATTTTAGTAAAGAAATGTTCTTTACTTATATGAAAAAAATGATGTTGTTACTTGCGGAATATTTGTTAATCGTAAATTCGGTTTTTGTATTCCAATTAAAATGTGTATTTGAACCTAAGAGATAAACGTGGAAAAATAAAATAAACTCTTAAGTTTAGGTATTTAATCTAAGCAGTCAATTATTAAAAACATATAATTAATATGTGAGTCATGAACATAATTAAATAGTGTTTTCAAGTTTAATTATATTTCATGTTTCCTATTTTAAGTCAATATATAACACATACTCTTTCACAACTTTTTGATCCTTATAATAGGAAAAACTCAAATATAAAACAAGTAAGGAGGACATAAATGACAAATAATAATTGTTTTGGTCATAACCACTGCAATAATCCGATTGTTTTCACTCCAGAATGTTGTAACAATCCACAAACAGTTCCAATTACTAGTGAGCAATTAGGTAGATTAATTACTTTACTAAACTCTTTAATAGCGGCTATTGCAGCGTTTTTTGCAAATCCAAGTGATGCAAACAGATTAGCTTTACTCAATTTGTTTACTCAACTATTGAACTTACTAAATGAATTAGCACCTTCTCCAGAAGGGAATTATTTAAAACAATTAATTCAAAGTATTATCAACGTACTACAGTCTCCTAACCCAGATTTAAGCAAATTACTTTCCTTATTGCAACAATTCTACAGTGCTCTTGCACCATTCTTCTTCTCTTTAATTATTGACCCTGCAAGTTTACAACTTTTATTAAACTTATTAACTCAATTAATTGGTGCTACTCCAGGAGGCGGCCCAACAGGCCCAACAGGTCCAACAGGAGCGACTGGTGGCGGAGCAACGGGAGCAACGGGAGCAACGGGGGCAACAGGAGCAACGGGAGCAACGGGGGCAACAGGAGCAACAGGAGCAACAGGAGCAACAGGAGCAACAGGAGCGACAGGAGCAACAGGTCCAACTGGTGCAGGAGTAACAGGCCCAACAGGCCAAACTGGTGCAACTGGAGGAACAGGTCCAACAGGAGTATCAGGAGCAACAGGAGCAACAGGTCCAACTGGTGCAACAGGCCCAACTGGTGCAACAGGCCCAACTGGTGCAACGGGCTTAACAGGAGCAACTGGTGCAACTGGTGGCGGAGCTATCATTCCGTTTGCTTCCGGTACAACACCATCTGCGTTAGTTAATGCGTTAATAGCTAATACAGGAACTCTTCTTGGATTTGGATTTAGTCAGCCTGGTGTAGCTTTAACTGGTGGAACAAGTATCACATTAGCATTAGGTATAGGTGATTATGCATTTGTAGCACCGCGCGCAGGAACTATTACGTCATTAGCAGGTTTCTTTAGTGCAACAGCTGCATTAGCTCCATTATCACCTGTTCAAGTGCAGATACAAATATTAACTGCACCTGCAGCAAGTAATACGTTTACAGTACAAGGCGCACCTCTATTATTAACACCAGCATTTGCCGTAATAGCGATTGGTGCTACATCATCAGGGATCATAGCTGAAGCTATTCCAGTAGCAGCTGGGGATAAAGTATTATTATACGTTTCATTAACAGCAGCAAGTCCGATAGCTGCAGTTGCTGGATTTGTAAGTGCAGGTATTAACATCGTTTAATTTGTTACAATGTTTAGTAGGAAATTAAATAGGGGTTTGTATATAGTCCTTCCTAATAAATTTAGGAAGGACTATATTTTTTAGGGAAATAAGTAATAAATCAATTGAATAATTACTCTTTATTAAGTTCGTATAAAAAAGTATAATTTACCCTTTCTCATTTAAGGCATAAGTTATGTAACTTTAAAAATTTCCGATCAGCAAAAAAAGATGAATTCTTTTAAAAAAGAATTCATCCATAAAATAAACTATTTATTTTTATTACAGTTACATCCTTTTTTCTTTACATAGCCTTGTTCGGCTAAGTCTCTTTGTGATTGGGAATTGGAAGATTGAGAATTGGAAGATTGAGAGGATGCTGAAGAGCTACTATTTTTATTATAAGAGTAGTTTTTTCGATAGTTATAATTACTCATAGTACTATCACCTCCAATTTAATATATAAATATTATATGTATGTACACTATCAATTGTTACTATTATTAATAGAAAGAGAAGATACAATAAAAAAATCTCCTCGGTATTTTCCCAGGAGATAAATGATGATTATTTTGAAAATTCGCAAATTAATAACCCCAGTAAAGAGGGAAGTAATAAGAATCTTGGCAATACGGATTATGTTGTTGAGCGAGGGGCTGGGTTGGATAATTTTTCATTTCACGGTTTTGATTGCAGTTTGCCGGAGGACCAATTACAGTAGTTGATTGAATAGGGGAAACCGCTTGTTTCCATTGTTGTTCATTGAGGCAGTAAGTATGTGCCATCATATGAGCCGGAGTTAATCTTAAAATGTCAGAACCGAAAATAACTTCTGGCGCTGGAGCGTTGAAAATAGCTAATAAATGAGTATTATCTGCTGTAGCAATTTCATAGTGCCACCACGCTTGTGGAATATTGGCAACTTGCCCGGGTTTTATCGGTAAGTTTAATATTTGATTCGTAAATGGATTAAGTAAAGAAACAACAGCAGACCCTGAAATACAATAAACAAGTTCAGCTGCATTTTGATGAATATGTGGTTCTACAACATTTCCTGTACTTAAATAAATATCTAATAATGAAGTATTTTCTAAAGTATTTAATTGTTTAATACCAAGTACATTTATATAATTTTGGGCATCTTTCCGAAAAAAATTACTTTTATTTACATCATAAGTAAAATTGGTTGAGGGGGAGGTATAGTCTATGTTGGAAGTCAATTGTATTACCCGCCTTTCTATAGGTAAGTTAGGTTACAAAATTAGGATATGTGTCTAGTCTTTGTTTTGTGCTGTTGTCAGTAGATTAATAAATTCACTTATTCCATAAAGGATAAGGTGTTAATACCAAACTATATTCGTATTCCCATTCATACTTTGGATTGATGGAAAAAAGTAATGAAAATGTTAATTTAAAAGTACATCAATCATTTATAAGGAGTGAATGTTCATGTCATATAGTGAAATGATTAGAAATGAAGTGCTCAGCTGGGCGGGTGTTTCTGAAAAACCGCATCGATTTGGTGGTATTGAAATAAATTATGGCAAGAAAGAACTTGGCCATCTGCATGGTGATAAATTAGCTGATTTACCATTTCCGAAGTTAAAGCGAGATGAATTAGTGAACCGAGGATTGGTAAAACCACATCATATATTACCTGAATCAGGATGGATCAGTTATTATATAAAGAGTGAAGAGGATATTCCATTTGCAATTGAGTTATTTCGTATGCAATATGACCGAATTAAAAAGTAATGAAATATAGTAGGGTAATAAAAATTTATTTTTATGTCACATCCCTCCTTAATCGTTCGTCTTGTATGTAGAACGATGAGGAGGGATTTTATTATGAAGAAATTTGATGTAGCAATTGTTGGCGGTGGGCTTGCTGGATTAACAGCATCTATATATTTAGCGAAAGCTGGAAGGAAAGTGATTGTATTAGAAAAGTCCAGTCACTTCGGTGGCCGAGGGATGACTATAAATAAAAATGGAATCTGCATGAATCTTGGTGCACATGCTTTATATAGAGGCGGGGCAGCGTTTATAACTTTTAATGAGCTCGGTTTGAATCTTCCAGGTGGAATACCATCTACAAAAGCACATGGAATATGGAAAGGGGATATATTCACCATCCCAACAGATTTTCGCTCAATTTTATCAACACCACTACTTTCGTGGTCTGCAAAAGTACAATTCTCACGTCTTATGATTCGTTTAGGAAATTTAGATATAGGAGAAGTTCCGAAAATGAGTCTAACTACATGGGCAGAAAATGAAATAAAAGATCCAATGGTTCGCAATATATTTTATGCGTTATGTCGGACAACAACATATACGTTTGCTCCTACAATACAATTAGCATCATCTGTACTAAAGCAAATACAGCTTTCTATAAAAGAAGGAGTGCTTTATGTAGATGGGGGTTGGGAGACGATAATAACAAAATTAAGAGCTATAGCGAATGATGTCGGGGTGCAATTTTTGGCTAAAAAGCATGTTTTGGAAATAGAGCATTACGAAGATAAACAAAGAATACATTGTGTTGATGATGAGGCTTTTGAAGTAGGTACAGTCATCGTGACGACTCCGCCGAAAGAAGCTTGTAAAATAATAAAAGGTGCAGAAGGAACAAATTTGCATAGATGGAGTGAACAATCGGTACCGGTTACTGTTGCTGCATTAGATATTGGCTTGAGACAATTACCCAATCCTACACATCAATTTGTATTAGGATTAGATCAACCTATATTTTTCACAAATCAATCGAGAGCAGCTAAATTAAGTGAAGATGGATCAATTGCAGTGAGTCTAATTAAGTACCATAATCCTGTGCTAGAGATGAATCATATTCATGAAGATAAAGAACAGTTGGAAAGTACGATGGAGTTGTTACATCCAACTTGGAAAAGAGAAGTTGTTGCACAGCAATATTTACCGAAAATAACAGTAGTACATGATTTTCCTCATATTGACCGTGTTGAAAAACCGGGCCCTAATATACCTGAAATGCCAGGTGTTTATGTTGCAGGAGATTGGGCAGGGCATGATGAAATATTAGCTGATGCTGCGGTAGCAAGCGGGAAACGTGCAGCGTTACACATTTTAAAGCAATATGAAAGTGAGGGTGTTCATCATGGAAACGGAGCAGTTATATGAAGCGTATCAACCATTATTATTTTCGTTAGCATACAGAATTCTTGGGAGCGTTATGGATGCTGAGGATATCGTTCAGGATGTATTTATCTCGCTAAATAATATAGAAGATCCCCAATCTATAGAAAATATGAAAGCATATCTATGTAAGATGGCGACAAATCGTTCAATTGATAAATTACGATCGGCAGCGCATAAACGTAACGTGTATGTAGGGATGTGGTTACCAGAGCCACTTGTAGAAGAGAGTGATGAGCCATCAAATTCATTTGTAATGAAAGAATCCCTTTCCACCGCATATTTATTACTTTTACAACAACTATCTGAGGTAGAAAGGATTGTTTTCATATTAAGAGAGGTTTTCAGTTATGAATACGAAGAAATAGCTTCAATTGTTGATAAGAGTAGTGTGAACTGCAGGAAGATCTTTCAACGTGCACGAAAAAGCATTTTGGAGAAACCGAAGCAATCAAAATTAAGCACGGAGAAAATGGCTTCTTATGTTGAAAAGTTTGTATCATCATTACAGTGTGGGGATGCGGAAGGTATGTTAGAAGTATTAAAAACAGATGCTATACTCAAAGCTGATGGTGGTGGTAAAGTTACGACTGCGATTAATCCGATTTATTCTGCGGATCGAATTATACGTTTGTTCTTTGGGATTGCACAACGATTGACAGAAGAGTACACTGTTGATTTCAAAATGGTAAATGGTATACCAGGAGTTATAGTTACAATAAATAATAAAGTAACGTATGTTCTTTCGTTTGCATTTGAGGATGAGAAAATTTCAAATATTTATATGATGGTTAATCCTGAAAAACTTATGCATTTAAATGTAAAAATATAAAAAAGCGCATTTCTTCAGAAATGCGTTTTTTATTATTTTTCTAACATTTCAAGAGGTACATCTTTTTCGCCCGCTACCTCAAATTTAATTTCCCCGTCTTCTTCATAAATACGTGTAATAATCGGTATAGTAATCATTAATTTTTTATGCTGCTTTCGTTTTCGAGCAGCATCTAAGCTAATCACGTTCATTTGTAAGCATCCTTTCTTCTGGAAATATATAAACAAAGAAAATGCGTCCGAAAAGGGCGCTTAATTGAATTTGAAATACCGATTCATTTAAATGGGGTTTATATAATTTAATAACTGCAATTTTAATATGAAATAATATGAATGGAATAATTGCACGTAGAAATTAACTTTACCAAAAAACGAAACAATATGCTATAAAAAATTATAAATCTTTGTCATATAACAGGAAAAAGGTTTTTGTTTCGCATATAATAAAAAGTAGACGGGCAGCAAGAGCTTTTTCATCATATTGCTTGGAAAGGCGATGAAAAGAATGGATACAGTAGATTCATTATTATTGCAACTTGAACAATATGGAGAAGAGCATGATCGAAATAAAAAAACAAGGGAAGAAAAATTACGGAATGTTTCTCGTGAGATGGGGCAATTTTTATCAATTTTAGTAAAAGGGTGTAATGCAAAAAATATCTTGGAAATTGGAACTTCTAATGGTTATTCTACATTGTGGTTAGCTAATGCGGTAGAAGAAACAAATGGAAATGTAACAACTGTAGAGCTTTCTTCAGAACGAGTTGGAGAGGCACTTGTCAATTTTGAAAAGGCAAACCTGTTACAAAGAATCGATATTCATAATCAAGAAGCCGGGGCATTTTTAGATTCGCAATTAGATCATTCATTTGATTTTATTTTCCTAGATTCAGAGCGCACGCAATACATGTGGTGGTTTGAGCATATAAAACGTATGTTACAACCAAAAGGTTTTCTTGTTGTTGATAATGCAACTTCTCATGCGAGTGAATTAGATGAGTTTATAAAAATGATTGAAGAAGATGATACGTTTGAAACGGTGTTATTAGCGTTTCAAAAGGGAGCATTTGTAGCTCGCAAAAATAAATAGAAGTGAGTGTAATAGAATTATCACATTGAAAACAGGTGAATGTCAAAAGATTGAGTGTAGCACGATTGAAAGAACGTAAATTATTTAGGAAATATATGAAGAATCCGCCTTCAGCATGTTGTTCTCTAGGTCTTAAGTCTGAGGAAAATTATGTTGATTACAGGTATACTTATAGTAAGAAACAGGGAATGACTGCATAAACAGGCATTTCTAAAAAAGTCGATTTCAAGCAGTCAGAATGTATATGAAATACGATATAATTGATGAAATATAGTGCATATAAATTCGCACATATAAATAAAGGAGCGATTTTGTTGACTGAACTCGAGAAAAAAGAACCTGTATCCATTGTGAAAGATAATAATGTAGAAGTAGTAGTTGATACAGTTATAAAAGATGCAGAATTAGAGGAACTAAATAAAGAAGCGGATCTTTATGTACAAAAGTTAAATAGCGAGCAAAATACAGATTTATCAAAAGTATTGTCTCAGCTAGGAGATTTAGGGGATAAAGAGCAACAAGCAGCAGGACAAACGTTATCAGCTTTAAAACGCCCTGTAACAGCGATGATGAATGGGAAAAATGAAGAAATTCCAAATACATTGTTAGAATTACGAAAAGTGGTATCAGAGCTTGATCCCAATTCACTTAAAGCAAGTGGTATGAAGAAAATAATGTTTAAAGTATTCAAGAAAAATCCACTTGAAACATACGTGCATAAATACCAATCTATAGATAAACAAATCGAGGAAATTATTAGATCCCTTCTAATTGGTCGTGATAACTTACAAGAGGATACGGTTGGTCTTGAAATGTTAAAAGAACAATCGCACGATAAAATTCATGCTCTTGATAAACAAGTATACTTAGGGAAAAAGCTTGCTGGCATGCTTGAAGCTGAGAAACAAAACCCAGAGCGTCAAAGGGATATTCCGTTAATTAACGATGCATTAGAAAAGATACTTGTACGTACACGTAATATGCAGCAAGCGAAAAGTGTATTATTACAATCTATAGCTTCTGTAGACATCATTAAGAAAAATAACGAAAAATTAACAGAGGCAATACGTAATGCGATTACGATGACGCAAAACGTTGTAACAGTTTCAGCTGCTATTCAGCTTGCATTAACGAATCAACGTAAAACAATTGATGCCGTAAATGCGACGAATGAAGCAATTGAATCGATGGTATTAAGTAATTCTCAAGCGTTAAAACAAAATACAGAAGAAACGACGAAATTGCTTGAAAACCCTGCTATTAGCATGGATAAATTACGTGAATCATTCCAAAATGTGTTCGCTGCAATTGAAGCATCTGAAAAATCGTCAGAACGTATTATTGAGTCAAGTAAGAAGTTCGTTATTGAACTAGACACATTTAATGATGAGATGAAGCAGAAACTCATTCAGCGTCCAAGGAAATAACGGATTATTAGAGGAGGTGAACAAATGAGTTTCATTCAAACAGTACTATTACTACTCGGTACATTGCTTTTAATAGCATTTACTGTCGTTGTTTTAGTCGTATACTTCGGGCGGAAACTGTATTTTTCATGGACGAAGCCATATAAAAGAGCGCAAGATTCTCTAGATAAGATATCAAACAAATCAATACCGTTTCTACAAGAATTTACACAACATCCACTATTTTATCGCTGGATTCGCACCGAAGGAAAGAAAGAACAAAATACATTAAATACTCTATTTTGTGCATCAGGTCAACGTACGAGAGAACAAGTCTTCTCGATGTTACCGAAAGAAAAGCAGAAAAAAGTGCATGTAATGGCAAAAACTACGAAAAAGCTTACGAATGAAGATATTGATGTGGCTGCGATGAAAGTGAAAGATTTCTTAAGACAAGAAACGCAGCAAACTGTAAAACCGACAGACTTATCATTTTACAAATTGTATTTTTATGACCGTTATCCAGACGCATTAAATACAATTCAAGCGTATAAACGCTCAATAAATCCTTCATTACAAAGAACGGTTGATGATATTACAATTTCAGTATTAAATGCACTTCCGTACTACCAAGAGCAACGCATGTTTGAACAACAACATAAACTTGAAACGTTTTTAATGAAAGATTTAACGGCGATGTTATCGTTGGTAGTACAATTACCACCTTCACAAAGACCAGAGAAGGAAGAAGAACTGAAGATCTACTTGGAAAATTTCAAAAAAGAAATGGAAGTAGTAGAGCGAGATATTCGCGACTCGATTGATCACGATTTAAATGTGAAGATGAGGGCAGCGACTGAGAAGTTTAAGAATAAATAGAAGAGATCGCCTAAAAAGTTGAATGTTTCAGCTTTTAGGCGTTTTTTTTGTGAATTTAGAGAGTGCAATCTTTTGTGAAATTATATATACAAACGTTAATAAATGGTAAAATATAGAGTGTTTTTTTATACTTTGTGTAAACAATTATTATAAAAGGGGTATGATATTGTGCTATTTGAGTTAGTTATACTATTTGTAATTCTATTTATATTTCTTGGCTACCCTATTAGTAAAGCTTGGGATAGTTTCCAATCGAAGGAGGAGAATTCCTCAAGTATACTAAAGTTCGAGCCACAGGAAATATTATCACTGGGTTTGAGTTATTTTATCTTTGGTTTAGGTATTATGTGGAATGCAAATGATGTAAGAGCAGGAATACCATTACATAAATTTGAAAAGAACGGAATGATGTCTGATCAATATGCTTCTTTAGCCCATGACCACATTACGATAGTAGTTCTCTTAGTTATTTTAGGTGGAGTTTCGTATTGGAAATTAACAACAGGCTTAATAAAACTTTCACCAATATTTTATATTTTTTATAGTACTTTAATGATAGTAAACATTGTATATACATTCATCTATATTACCCATACAGGCTTTGCCTTTTATACGGAATTAGGAGGATTGAGATACATTCCAGTCTTTTGTATTCAAGTTGGAATGCTTGCCTTTAGTCTATTATTCTTAGCTAAATTAAGAAATACATTAGGTTATTTCATACAATCTCAGAATGAGAAAGATTATACGCAGAGCAACAGAATTATATTATTGCTGTATCGTATTTCTTTTGGATATCAAAAAATGGCTACAGTTTGGATGATAAGTTTATTTCCTGTCTTGTTAATTGTTCAATTTATTTTAATACTGTTTGGCCAAAAACCAGATAGTTTTATAAGAGTGTTTATGGAAACAAGTAGTTTTAATTATTCTAAGATTCCTGCCCCAAGTCCTCAAATTGTCTCCGGGGATGGGCATTATTTATGTACAGTTTCTGTGAAAGGCCATAAAAACATCGTTAAGCCATTACGAGCAGGAATTAGGCATGGGGAAAGAATTACAGTTAATCGACAGTTATTAATTGCGAACGCTTTTGAAAATGTAATTGAGGAGCGGGTACCAAAATGTCATAAAGTTATTCGTAATTTTTATGATAAATACGGTTATCCGATTAGTAAACATATTAATACGAAATGGTCGGCTGATTTTGTTTATATTTTAATGAAGCCACTAGAATGGTTCTTCTTATTTGTACTTTACACAGTAGATAAAAACCCTGAGAATAGAATTCATATTCAATATAGTGAACTACGAAAATAAAAGTAAGAGCCCGCATTCAAAAAAATGGGGGCTCTTACTTTTATTTTGCTTGAATAGTAGATTTACTAGAAGCCATACTTTCATTATGCAATCGATCAACTGCAGTTACGACATAGGTATACGTTTCTCCGGAAATAGCGGTTTTATCTACATAAATTTCTCCAAGTTTTGTTTTTCTTACAGTAGTAAGTAAATTTTTGGGATTTTGTATATCCACTTCATTTTTCCCATTCACGCGGTAAATAGCGTAATAAGCAGAATCATTATCTCTATTGTCAATGATACCGATTGCAATACCTTCATTTCTTGGAATGGCACCTTTTAAAGTCGGTTGTTTTGGTGGATCATGATCAATCCAAGGCATAGGCGGGATTAATGCAGGATGTTTATATATGTCTTTTGAGAGTCTATCTTTAACTCCAAGTGGATTGTTATTAATATCTTTTAAGCTAAAATGCATACTACCTTTTATTTCAGGATATAGCCGGTTTAATGCAATTTGTCTTGGATATTCTTCTGGATCAGACCAAGCAGGGACAGAGTTATTATTAATTTTATAGGCCGCTTGACCAATGTATAGGTGAATCGGTTTGTTATTTGTTTCTTTAACCCACCAATCTACTAATATGTCATATGCAGCTGGGGTGAAACCTATATTCCAATATATTTGCGGTGTAATGTAGTCAATATATCCTTTTTGTATCCACTCACGTGTGTCAGCATAAAGGTCATCATAGTTTCTTTGGCCTGCGGTTGTGTTAGAGCCAGTGGGATCGTCAGCTATATTTCTCCATACGCCGAACGGACTAATGCCAAACTTTACATATGATTTTTCTTGTTTTATAGCAGTATTTAAATCTTTTACAAGTTCATTTACATTGTTACGTCGCCAATCTTCTATATTTGTAAATCTACCGTTATTATATGTTTCGTACGTTTTCTGATCTGGAAATTCTTCACCGGCTACTTTATATGGATAAAAATAATCATCCATATGTAGCGCATCAATATCGTAATTTTGTACGATTTCTAAAGCACCTTCTGTTATAAATTTTTTCACTTCTGGAATACCGGGATTGTAATATAACTTTCCGCCATAAGGGACAACCCAATCGGGATGTTGCCTTGCAGGGTGATAGTTTGATAATCGATTTATATCGGTGTGATTCATCGTTATTCGGTATGGATTAATCCAAGCGTGGAATTCTATATTTCTTTTATGAGCTTCTTCAATCATAAATGCGAGCGGGTCATAACCAGGATCTTTTCCTTGTGTACCCGTAATGTATTCAGACCAAGGACCGTAATTTGAAGGATAGAAAGCATCAGCGGTTGGTTTAATTTGTACAACAACTGTATTCATACCAGTGCTTTTTACATTGTCTAATAACCTTATAAATTCTTGCTTCTGCTTTTCAATAGGTAAGCCGGTTTTTGAGGGCCAATCAATATTCAGAACTGATGCGATCCATACAGCACGTAATTCATGTTTTTTGTACGTAGTATTTACTTCAGCATAAGTAGAGTGAGGGGGAATGAAAGAGAAAGGGATGAACAAGATAACGATACAACATATCATTAATAAACGTTTAACGATCATTTATACGCCTCCCTATCATATGATTATTTAAAATAATATATGAGGCGAGGTTGACCTTGCAATAGAGAAAATTGCATATTGAAACATTAATTTAATAGGAAAAATATTTTTAATGAAATTTACTTTCATTATAACTAAATTCATTTACTACTTCATATGCTTGTTAGTAAAGTGAAACTTCCTTTCATTTGAAGGGTAATAAATTATAAGTATAGGAGGATTAATAAATGAAAGTTTTGTTCGTCTGTTCTGGAGGAATGTCCAGTGCAATTGTTGTAAACGCTTTAAAAAAAGAAGCGGAGAAAAATGGTGTGAACATGGAAGTGCATGCAATTGGAACGAATGAGGTAGAGGAAGAAGTAAAGAATGGCTGGGATGTCGTAATGGTGGCACCTCAAATAAGACACCGATTTGATTCTGTAAAAAAATTTGCAGAGGAGGAATCTATTCCGTGTGGTATCATTCCACCGCAAGCATACACGCCACTTGGAGGCCCGACTTTATTAAAAACTGTAAATGAATTAATCAGTTAGGGGGAAGCGTTATGAATAAGTTTGTCACGTTTCTTGATAAAAATTTATCTGGCCCGATGGCAAGGCTCTCTGAGCAGAGGCATCTACAAGCAATCCGTGATGGAGTTATTTCGGCGTTACCATTTATTATAGTAGGAAGCTTCTTTTTGATAGTAGCATTTCCACCACTGCCGAAAGATAGTTTCATATCAGTTTGGGCATTAAAGAATCAAACAAGTATATTGATACCATATCGTTTAACCATGTTTATTATGTCTTTATATATCGCATTTGGAATAGGATATAATTTAGCGAAAAGTTATAAATTAGATGCTTTATCAGGAGCACAGCTCGCGGTATGTTCACTACTTTTAACATTAACGCCTGAGTTAATTGATAAAAAAGGATTCATGCTTCCGATGACAAATCTCGGAGGTCATGGATTATTTGTGACGATGATTGTTTCTATTTTATCCGTAGAGATTTTAAGATTTTGTAAGAAGAAAAATGTAATGATTAAAATGCCAGAACAAGTACCGCCATCTGTATCGCGTTCATTTGAAGCACTTATACCTGCAGCATTCGTTATTATTATAATGAGTCTAGTAACTGTCGTTTTTAGCATTGATTTACACCATGTTGTTGATAAATTAGCAGCACCATTAGTAAAAGCTGGGGATAGTTACTTCGGTGTAATGATTCCAGTGTTTTTAATTACGTTTTTTTGGTCATTCGGAATCCATGGTGTGTCGGTTGTTGGAACTGTTGCTAGGCCATTATGGGAAGTATACCTAGGGAAAAATGGTGAAGCAGTTGCTAGTGGAGCAGATCAGTTTCCATTTATTTCACCAGAGCCGTTATATCAATGGTTTATATGGATTGGCGGTTCTGGTGCGACGTTAGGGCTTGTATTAGCTATGATTATATTTGGTCGATCGAAATATTCGAAAGCATTATCAAGAACTTGTATTGTTCCAGGTATTTTTAATATTAATGAACCAGTCATATTCGGATTACCGATTGTACTAAATCCAATTTTAATTATCCCATTTATCATTACACCACTGGTAACAGCAACTGTTGCATATTCAGCAACTGCGATGGGATTTGTAACACCAACGCATATTATGCCGCCATGGACACTACCTGCTCCAATTGGTGCATATTTAGCAACAGGTGGAGATTGGCGTGCGATTGTATTAGTTTTTATAAATATAGCAATATCGTTCCTTATTTATTTACCATTCTTTAAAATGTACGACAAAAATATGCTTGAAATTGAAAAAAATGGTGACGGGGAATCTGTTAATCCTTAATCTGCACGCTGTTATTTTGAGTGATAGACTTTTTGTCTATCACTTCTTTCACATTAAAACTAGAAAGGGGGAAATAGAATGAATATAAAATTTAGTTATAAAGGCGTATTTTTATTATTATTTGGAGTAATTTGTGCAAATTTACTTTTTGTCCCTTTATTAGGCATGCTAAATCTATCACAAATGCATAGTATATGGCTCGTTACAAGTATTGCGGCAAGCGTTTTGCTTACGGTAGTTGTTTCTTTCATTGATGGATCGTTTGCATCAAAAGCTCAGTTGTTTTTTAGATTTATATTGTTTTCGATTTGTTGTACGTTCGTTACTTACATGATTGTTTTTTAGTAAATAGGAGGTCATGCACGTTATGTATATTGCAGGGGTAATGTCTGGTACTTCATTAGATGGAATAGATGTAGCGCTCGTTCATATAGAAGGAAGTGGTGTAGATTCTAAAATCCAACTCATCCATTTTACTACTGTTCCATTTTGTAATGATATGAAAAATGAGATCCAACAAGCGTTATCAATTGAAACTTCGAATGTCCAACTTATATGTAGTTTAAATTTTAAACTTGGTTTATGCTTCGCCAATGCTGTAAAGGAAGTTTGTAAAGAGGCCAATTTTCCTTTGAGACAATTAGATTTAATAGGCTCTCACGGACAAACGATTTATCATCAGCCAAAGCAAGAAGGTAATATTCTTTCTTCAACTTTGCAAATTGGGGAACCAGCAGTAATAGCATATGAAACGAACACGACGGTTATCTCGAATTTCCGAACGATGGACATGGCGGCAGGGGGACAAGGTGCACCACTTGTACCATATTCAGAGATTATTTTATATCGGCATCAAACTAAAAATAGACTACTGCAAAATATTGGCGGGATTGGTAATGTTACAGTGGTTCCAAGTAAACGAAGTAATGAGAGTGTTATTGCTTTTGATACTGGACCAGGCAACATGGTAATCGATGAAGTATGTCAAAGATTATTTCATGTACCATATGATCAAAATGGTTGGATTGCAAAGCAGGGGGTAGTTGTAGATGAAATTTTAACATACTGTATGAACCATCCATTTTTGAACATGAAACCACCAAAATCAACAGGTAGAGAACAGTTTGGAGAAGCGTTTGTGACTGAATTATTGAATCGATTTAAAAAGCATAGTAAAGAAAATATATTGGCAACTGTCACGATGTTTACAGCATGTTCAATTGTTCATCATTATAAGGCGTTTATTTTGCCGTATTATGAAATTGATGAGGTGATTTTAGCTGGTGGTGGAAGTTATAATAATACACTTGTTGAAATGTTACGGAATGGATTAAGAGAAGAGAAATGTAGCATATGTATACAAGAAGATATTGGTCATTCTTCAGCAGCGAAAGAAGCAATTGCATTTGCTATTTTAGCAAACGAAACGTATCATCGTAATCCGAGTAATGTGCCGAGCGCAACAGGTGCTAAGAATTCCATAATTTTAGGGAATATAACATTCCCTCCATACGCAGATGAAAATGAGGCGAACATATGAAGTATATGATTGGAGTAGATGGCGGGGGAACGAAGACCGAGGCAATTGCATTTGATAAAGACGGAAATGAACTTGTAAGAGCTACCAGTGGTTTTGGAAACATATTAATAGATTTTGAAGAAGCTCTTGTGCATATTATGGAAGCAATTAATCAATGCCAGAAGAGTTTAATAAATGGGCATTGTATTTGTGTTTGTTTAGGATTAGCTGGTATAAGCGGAGCGAATACAAATGAATTAACATTACGTTTAAAAAAGAAATACGGAACAAAAATTGAAATTTTTAATGATGCAATGATTGCGCATGCAGCTGCTTTAAAAGGTAAGGATGGAATATTAACTATAGGTGGTACAGGGGCAATTTGTATCGGAAAGAAAGGAGAAGTGTATGAGTATAGCGGTGGATGGGGACATATTTTAGGTGATGAAGGGAGCGGATATTGGATTGCATTACAAGCTTTAAAGAAAATGGCAATTCAATTCGATCAAGGAATCAGTCTTTGTCCATTGAGTTTGAATATTCAAAGTCAGTTTCAACTGTTGACACCGTCTCATATAAAAAGCTTAGTATATACTTCTTCTAAAGATAAAATTGCAGCAATCGCGCCATTAGTTATTCAGGCAGCGAGAAATGGCAATGATGATGCGCATGAAATTATAATGCGAGCTGGAAAGGAATTAGCAAGAATTGCGGTAGATGTTTATAACAAGATGCAATTTAAGCGCTCAACTCCAATTGCAGTAAGTGGCAGTATATTGCGTTTAGTTCCTGAAATATTTGCTGTATTTAAGAAATGCTGTGAAGAAAGTATTAAAGAAATTGTATTTGTATCACAAGCAGAAATGGCAGTGAAAGGAACATATTATTTAATGAGGGATATATATTTTTAAAAATAGCGTATGAGAATTTTTGTATGATTTGTAAAAATATGATGTTAAAATGTATAAAGGGATGTATGTTAAAACGTACAATATACGTAGTAATTGAATATTGTATATGTAATCCCATGTAGAAAGTGAATGATTACATGATTAATAGTATGCAGTTTTTATATTTGGTGGCTTCTTATTTAATTGGAAACATCTTGACCGCTTATATAGTAACAAAATTGAGACATAACGTTGATATTAGGGGTGAAGGAAGCGGAAATCCTGGTGCAAGAAATATGGGGCGCGTATATGGAAAAGGGTATTTCATCGCTACATTTTTAGGTGATGCGATTAAAGGGGCAATCGTTGTTACTGTTGCAAAATATCTTTTTGAAGATCCTACATTCGTAATGTTAACATTATTGGCCGTTATTATTGGACATATTTACCCAGTTTTATTTAAAGGTAAGGGCGGTAAAGGTATTTCAACATTTATTGGAGGATTAATCGCATTTGATTATTTGATAGCGCTTACCCTCATAGGCATTTTTATTGTATTTTATTTAATATTTAAAGGATTTACGAAGCCAGGACTAATTACGATTGCTTGTTTACCAATTTGTATGATTCTTTATTCTTATTCTATTGTTACGACTATTTTAAGTGGAATGATTATTGTACTTATTCTATATGTAAATCGAGAATAAAATGAATGTTTAATAAGTGGGGATAATCTCCACTTATCATTTTTTATTAAATAGATAAAGGAGATAAGGCATGGGGTTAATTTATAAAGTTGCTGATCAAGATTGGGAATTTGAAAGTATACATAAATTGAATTATAAAACTTTTGTAGAAGAGATTCCGCAACATGAAGAAACGAAAGACCGGTTTCGTATAGATCGGTTTCATGAAGAAAATACATATTTAATTTGTTTAGATGAGGATAGATTAGTAGGTATGGTCGCGGTGCGGGGAAAACGACCATTCTCGTTAGATTATAAAATTTCAAATTTAGATATTTATTTGCAAGAGCATGGAGAAAAAGTGTATGAAATTCGTTTACTTTCAGTAGAACGTGAATATAGGAATGGAAGAGCGTTATTAGGATTAATTCGTTTTCTACATCGTTATTTACTTCTAAATGGATATGAATTGGCACTCATTTCTGCAACAACACGTGAACTAGCTTTATATGAGCAAATGGGATTCAAAGTTTTCCATACGTTAGTTGGTACAGAAGAAGCGGCCTTCCAGCCAATGTATGTTACCCCTGCTATGTTTGAAGAATCGAGTGTTGGAAGTATTATGACGAAAGAATACACGTTTTTACCTGGTCCAGTAGATATTGAAGAGAACGTTCGAAAGGCATTTTCTACGCGGCCTATTTCGCATCGCTCTAAGTCATTTCAAGTGATGATGGACAATGTGAAAAAACGGTTACTTTACATGACAAAAGCAAAACATGTACAGCTTATGTTAGGAACAGGGACGTTAGCAAATGATGCGATCGCTTTACAGTTACGTTCTTTAAAAGGGAAAGGACTAGTATTAACAAATGGGGAATTTGGTAATAGATTAGTTGGACATGCAAAACGAGCACAGTTACATTTTGATACTTATAAAAAGGAAATGGGAGATCCATTTATTTATACCGAATTAGAAGAAATCATGACAACTGGAAATTATGAATGGCTTTGGTTTGTTCATCATGAAACATCTACTGGAATGTTAAACGATTTAAACGAGCTAAACACTCTTTGTAACGAGAATCAAATGAAACTATGTGTAGATTGCATAAGCTCAATTGGAGCAATACCAATAGACTTGAAGGATGTGTATTTTGCAAGTGGTGTTAGCGGTAAAGCGATTAAATCATATACAGGAATTTCTTTCGTTTTTCATAACCACATTGTAAAAATAAACGAGGCTGTGCCGGCCTATATGGACATTGGTATGTATGAAGAAAATGAAAGCATTCCATACTCACAATCATGGAATTTAATTTATGCATTGCAAGAAGCGTTGAAGAGATTTGAAGATGAAAAGGTATTTGTAAAAATTAAAGAGACATACGAGTATATTGAAGAAGTTATTACTGATATGGGGTTAAAGCTTGTTTCACCTAAAGAACATGCCGCGAAAATTATATTTACAATTCAATTAAGCGAAGGTCAGTCTTCTAAAACGGTAGGTGATGCGTTAGCTTTACAAGGATATATTGTCCATTATGAATCAGCGTATTTACAAAAGAATAACTGGATCCAAATTGCATGCCTGAATCATTATAAAGAACGTGATATGAAGAGGATGTTAAATTGTTTGCAAATGTGTTTATTTCAGAGTGGGGTACATATATAAAGACTTTTTCTTTTCGTATAAAGGAGCTACGACTTACGAAAACTTAGGAATAGAACAGTGGAAGAGGTGTAAGTATGATAACTAGAAAACTACCATTACATATAGACGATATTAAAAAAGCTCACAAGATTCTAGATAGAAATGCTCGTAAAACGCCATTAGTAAAATCGTTTTACTTGACTAGTAAAACGGGCGGAGAAATTCATTTGAAATTAGAAAATATGCAATTAACGGGTTCTTTTAAATTTCGTGGCGCATTTAATAAAATGTCGCGGCTCACGGATCAAGAAAAAGAAAGAGGTGTAATTGCATGTTCAGCAGGTAATCATGCACAAGGAGTTGTATTATCTGCTCATTTACTCGGTATTAAGAGTAAAATTGTTATGCCAATTTCTGCACCTCAGGCAAAAGTTGAAGCAACAAAAGGATATGGATCTGAAGTGATTTTACATGGTGAAACCTTTGATGATGCAAAGGCAAAATGTGAAGAAATTATAAGGGAAACAGGTGAGACATACTTACATCCATATGATGATGTAGAGGTAATGGCTGGTCAAGGTACAATTGGATTAGATATTCTTGATGATATGTGGGATGTAGATACTGTCATTGTACCAATAGGTGGAGGCGGAATTATTTCTGGTATTTCTGTAGCATTAAAATCTTTTAATCCATCGATTAATATAATTGGTGTCCAAGCAGATAATGTTCATGGAATGAAGGCATCTTACGATAAAGGAGCAATCGTAGAACATTATGAGGCGCCTACTATTGCAGATGGTTGCGCTGTTAAAATACCAGGGGAATTAACATTTGAAATTGTAAAAGAATTAGTAGATGATATTGTAACTGTATCAGAAAAAGAACTTGAAGTAGCGATGAAAGATTTATTACAACGTGGGAAAGCTGTTGTAGAAGGTGCAGGTGCATTAGCAACTGCTGCACTTCTTGCAAGAAAAGTTGATAGTTATATAAAAGGAAAAAAAGTAGTAGCTGTTATATCCGGTGGGAACGTAGACTTACAGCGTATATCAAGTGTATGTGAGCACTTTTTTGTCGCTAATGAAGTGAAATAGTTTTATGAAAGAAGAGCTAAGAGAAATAATCTTAGCTCTTACTTTTTGTCTACCGTTTACTGTAAGTAGCAATAAATTTGCTGTTTAATGAATGGTTTTATTTAAGCGCCAATTTTTACACATATCTTGAATGTTACAATAATTATTTCGATATTGTCGAAACATAAGCAGAAATTTAATATAATAGTTTTAATGTGCTAATGAGCGGTGAGGAGGGCAGGTCATGAATAAAGAAGAACAGGTCATGAACGGTTTCAGGGAATTATATAATAAGCTGGTTTGGCTTAATAAAGATAAGATGGAAGAAGGTCTTAAAGGTTTTAAGTCTTCTGAAGTTCACTGCATTGAATATATTGAAAACAATGCAGATTCTAACGTGACACAACTCGCAGAGGCTTTTTATGTGACTCGCGGTGCTATAAGTAGAATGACTAAGAAGCTCATACAAAAAGGTTTTATTGAAAGCTACCAAAAGTCAGAAAATAAGAAAGAAATTTATTTTAGGCTTACGGAAGAAGGGAAAGAAATTTATAAAATCCATGAAAATCTGCACAAAGAGTTTCATGAGCGGGATAAAGCTGTATTTGAGCAAGTAACTAAAGAAGAATTCGACAGTATAATTAGTTTCGTGGAAAAGTATAGTAGACATTTGGATGCAGAAATAAAGAAACAAGGTATACATATTAAATCGTAATACATTTTAATAATGAAATGGCAGCCCTACTCTAATGCGAATAGGCTGCTTTTTTGTTATGTCATTTTTGTTGACCAATCAACAAAACGGAGTTATTATTTTGTTGACGAAGCAACAAAGTATTT
The DNA here is from genome assembly GCF_057809515.1 of Bacillus sp. FG16. Classification (NCBI taxonomy): domain Bacteria; kingdom Bacillati; phylum Bacillota; class Bacilli; order Caryophanales; family Bacillaceae; genus Bacillus; species Bacillus sp. FG16. Next base: position 20,653 of record NZ_JBMDKC010000050.1, on the reverse strand, counting down.
TAAGGAGAGAAGTTAAATGTCTATATTTAGATCACAAAATGAAAGGGAAACTGAAAAAAGCATAGATAAACATGCTTTACTATTCGGACTTATTTCTGTATTTCTTTGTGGTATAGGTTTCAGTATCATCATGCCTGTAGTCCCATTCTTAGTACAGCCATATATAAGTAATCCGGAAGAACAAGCATTAGTTGTAACACTACTAACTTCCGTATATGCGGCTTGCGTGTTTTTAGCTGCCCCAGTACTCGGGGCTTTAAGCGATAAGTATGGCCGTCGTCCATTACTTTTAATATGCTTATTTGGTTCTGCAATTGGGTACTTAGTTTTTGGAATAGGAGGAGCTTTATGGGTACTATTTGCTGGACGCATAATAGAAGGAATAACAGGCGGGAGCATAAGTACTATCTTCGCATATTTTGCAGACATCATTCCAAAAGAGCAGAGAACGAAATACTTTGGATGGGTGAGTGCAGTTGTAGGTGCGGGAACTATCATTGGCCCAACCATTGGGGGGATACTTGCCAAATTTGGTGATACTGTACCTATGTATTTTGGTGCAATCATAACGTTAATAAATGTTGTATATGGGATCAAATATATGCCTGAGAGCCTTGAAAAAAATAATAGGTTGAAAGAGATTACTTTTGTAAGGTTAAATCCTTTTGCACAGCTAGCAAACATACTTTCCATGAAAAGTTTAAAATGGTTACTTGTCTCAGCGTTTTTACTTTGGATACCTAACGGATCTTTACAAGCAATTTTCACGCAATTTACAATGGATACTTTCAGTTGGAAACCTGCATTAATCGGACTTATGTTTTCAATTTTGGGCTTTCAAGACATCTTTTCACAAAGTTTTATCATGCCAAAGCTTTTGATCCAGCTTAGTGATAAACAAATAGCAATTCTTGGGATGGTTTCGGAGATTATAGGATACAGTTTTATTGCGGCATCAGCTTTGTTTTCACTCTATCCACTACTTATCGTTGGAATGCTGATGTATGGTTTTGGGGATTCAATTTTCGGGCCTTCATTCAACGGGATGCTTTCAAAGTCTGTTAGTTCTAGTGAACAAGGAAGGATTCAAGGTGGAAGCCAATCTATTCAAGCTTTAGCAAGAATGATTGGTCCTATTATTGGAGGGCAAATCTATGTATCGCTTGGTCATGCTGCACCTGCTTTTATGGGTGTGATCCTTATAGTCGCGGCAATAGCAGTTTTGTATAAGGGGACACATGCAACTATATAACAGATAGAAATAAGAACAAATAAAAGGGTGCCAGAACTTAGGAACAAGTGCTGACACCCTATTTGTTTACGGTTTGAGGACTAAGAGAAATTCTTTTACTGTTTAGGAATTTATTCTGCAATGCTCTCATGGTAAATGACTAGATAGTTTAATTATGCTTGTGCTGAAGTAAATAATGATTCCATCTTTACTTTGCTCTTCTCTCGAATTTCAGCATCTGCGGTATGATTATAGGGACAAAAATTATAAACCGAGAAGACAAATAGTCTCCCATTACGCTGAAGTATAATGGGGGAAGTTTCTTGTTGGGATTCTGAAAAATTTAGAAAAAACTTTCTCAACATTGTTTGAGAAAAGAGTGAAACGAATGTTCTAAATTTTATGATAAGATGAAAACAATAAAAAAAGAGCAAAAAGACCCACGGCGTTACAGTAGTGCGGTAACACAACTGTGACGTTTTACCCTAGCGAATGTAGGTAAAACTTTCCATGAATCAGCCTCAAGTATATCATACTTCAAATAGTTTTAAATCCATATGGAACGTTTTCTTGTTGAAAAAATCAGGGGCTGTGTCTTGTGTTCTATTTAGGAGGATACGGATGAGGGCTTTGATGAATGAACTGAATAACACGATTCAGTCAAAAAATATTAGTACAAGAAAGTTAGCGAAAGATACAGGTATTAGTAGAACAACAATTACAAATGGTCTGTCCTTTGTAACTGGAGAAATGAAATTTGATGTTTTTGAAAAATTGGTTCGTCATGTGTATAAAAGTTCCGTAGAACAAACAAGAAGGATTAAAGATTTTATTTTAAAATGTGGAACTAGCTTGAATGTAAGAAAAGCATTGAGTTATTGCCAGGTAGCAGGAGAATACGATCTTATAGATATGTTAATCGAAAAGTTCAAAGCGGAAACAGAAGATCCGGATTTCAAGAAGCTTCAAAAAGATGTACGTAAATATTTAAATGTATACAATCTATATAACCATCGGAATATGAATCGAAAAAAAGGACAAAGTCTTCTGGAAGAAATATATAAAACGCGTGTTTCATCAGATTTGGAATGTCAGGTATTATTAAATACATTACTAATGGCAGCAGAATATGATAAACAAAGGTATAGTGCTATGTCATCATATGCGGACGCGGCAGAAGCTTATGTCGCTAAGATGGATAACGGTTATATTAAAGATTGTTTACGCATGCAGCATATGGAACGAATTGCGTACACTCAGTTGCATGCCAATGAAATTGATAGCTGTAGAGCTACGTGCCATGCGATTATAAATTCCGAATTGAATTTTACAGTAGTAAAGGCTACAGCATATTGTTGTTTAGGTGAAAGTTATATTTTTGAGAATCCATTAATGGCAGAAAAATATATCTTGAAAGCTATTCAATGCCTTGAAGGTATAAGTTCACCGAAAGGAACTCAAAAATACAACTCTTTTAAAACGACTCTTGCCTTTTTATATATTGAGTTCGGATTTAATTTAGATAATATTGATTTTGATTTTATTAGTGATGGTGACCTTGCTTATTATGAGTGTTTATATGGTGATAAACAAAATGGTTATAGAATTTTTGAAAGGTTAAAAGATCAAGGTCTATCTGCTTTCCAAATGTACTATCTTTCTAGAATTGAAAATGATACAATTATCGCGAGGGAATCTTTAGAAAAATTTGAAAAAACGGGAAGTATAATATATGCGCAACTTCCGAAGCGCATTTTAATAACTGAAGGAGTGTTGTAAAATGAAAAAAATTTTAGTCACTACATTATGCGCACTTGCGTTATCAATTGGGGTTATCGGTGCTGGTGCAGATCAGACTAAAGATTTAGGTAAAGAAAAAGCTACTGTACATACTAAAGAAGTACAATTAATGATGGTCGATCCCGGTGGGATGTAATATAAATGAATAGTTAAAAAGACGCTACTTATAGTAGCGTCTTTCGTCTTTTATAGGCGTGTCACGTTTTTGGAGATTTCGGAAAAATTATACCGCTTGATACATATTTCACAAATTGGTAAGGATGAAGGGGAGGAAATAAGGTGAAAAAAGAGACGGCCAAACAAGAAACAAAACGCTTAATTAGGGAGTTGTTCGGAGCTGAAAAAGTAAGTTGTGATATGAATTATCTAATGGAGGAGTTGTATAAGCAAGGACAGATTACTCCGGAACAGTACAAACAAATTACAGCTATATTGCAACAAAAAAAGGAATAGCATCTGGCTAATCCTTTTTTACTTATTGCTGCTTTCTTTGTAGGAGTTGTCTTAATAAAACATTAGCAATTTCAGCTTGCTCATCCGTAATTTCTACCCCATCAGAATGAAGTCTGCCTTGATCTAAAAAGTCTTTTACATTAAAGTTAAGGCCGTTTGGATTTTCTGTTCTCCCTAAAATAAAGTCTGTAGTAGTATCAAATATGTCCGCCAGCTGTACAAGAACTTCAGCATTTGGTTTTCTTTTATTTGTCTCATATCCACTATACGTAGAATCATTTTTACCAATACGATCTGCGACTTCTTGCATTGTCCAACCACGTCTATTTCGTAAGAATTTTAATTGAGCTCCTATATCCATACTTTTTACCCCCGTTAAATTCTTTTTTATATTTTTCATCGATTTTATTTTTTATAAATTTTATAAAAATATATAAAACGTTTTTTATTTTTTTGTTGTTATCTATATATAAGATAACACTTTATTGGACAATTACACAATGGTAAATACACGCATATTGCAAGTAAAAGTAGGTAGGTGTTTATGAAAAAGTTGAAAAACCACTTTACTTACTTGCAAAACGCCAGTATAATAAAAATCATTAAAGGTTGTCTGGAGGTGGACATATGAAAAGGACTTGGTTAGCGGATTTACGTGGGAAAAAACGTATGTCGCAGGCGGCTCTAGCGGATAAGGTTAGTGTGACTCCTGGTCATATAGCAGATTTAGAGACTGGTAGACGCGATCCGGGTGGGAAATTAGCCTTGCAAATCGCAATTGTACTTGGGTTCCCTATGGAACATTTTTATTTACCCTCTTACTTGCAAAACGCCAGTAAAAAAGAAGTTAGACAATCGTTTGAACTGGGATTTCCACCAGAAGAAGAATTTTTTGAGCATTATCCTCATTACGTAGAAAAAACTGTAGGGGGCTGAGGAGTGTGGGGAAAAAGACATCCGGCTTATACATCCGTAACGAGTACTACGGTACAGAGAAAAAGGAAGTTCTATTTCAAGAAGTTTACGAAAAATATTTAGGTGTTAAAGTAACGGTCACAAGAAAGAAAAAAACAGAAGTAAAGGTAAGTTAAATTATTGAAAGGAGGTGATACACATGCAACGGTACGTGACTTATGCGACTCGGTTAGTAAAAGCAAAAGACGTAAAAGCTGTATGTTGCGAAAGTAAAAATTACTTCAAGAATGGCTCAGAAGAACAAGCGGTAAACATCATGTTAAAGCTAACAGAAAGGAGTGGACGTGTTGGCCAACATTAACGAGATTTTCGTGGAAGGTTTCCAATCACATACGAATAGTCATTTCAATTTAGGAAATGGGCTAAATGTAATTACTGGACCATCTGATAGTGGTAAAACATCCATAATACGAGCGGTTCGCTGGGTAGCATTTAACGAACCTCAAGGTGAGGCTTTTGTAAACGAATCAGTTGGACAGGCTACTGTAGTGATTCACATGGATAACGGCATTATTATTTCAAAGCACCGTAGAAAAGGAAAAACATCGTACAGAATCCAAACGGATCCAGGTGATGCAGGAAGTGTATTTGAGAAGTCAGAGGTACCGGAAGAAGTAAAACAATTGCTCGGTATCACAAAGCAAACATTTGGGGATTTTGTTACTGCTTTAAACTTTGCATTCCAGCTTGAAGCACCTTTCTTAATAAGTGAGACACCATCATCGGGTGCGAAAGTTCTAGGTAAGTTAGCAGGAACAGAAGCTGTCGATCTCGCGGTAAAAAGTGTTTCAAAAGATACATACGCAGCAAGGCAAGAGAGGTTACTAGCTGAAAAAGAAATTGAGAGATTAGCGGGTAACTTACTCGAGTACTTGGATGTGGATGATAAAGTACAGCAATTAAAAACAGCTGAAAGTTTGATGGAACATGCAGAAGAATTGCATAAAAAGAAAGAGGTACTGCAGCAACTACAAACTCAACAACAGATAGCGTTTGAAAAATTCCGTGTAGCGTTTGTTGAGTATGAAAGGCTTTCAAAAGTACCGGTTCTTATACAAATACTTGAACAAACAGAAAAAGACCAGCAGCGTCTGCAAACACTACTGGACTTACAAAAAAGATACGAGTCACTGTCCACCGCCAAGAAGACATTGACTGAAACATTAAAACAATTTGATGGATTAGTAGAAGTAAGTAACTTGTTACAAGATTCTACTAGATCCGAAGAAATATATTCTTTGCTTTCTATCTTATCACAAAACTATAAGAAGTATAGTCAAGTATTACAAGAAGCTCAATTACAGGTGGAGAGGTTAACTGTAATTGAAAACATTAATGTAGCTGTGATTGAAGAGGAAGTAAAGAAAACGGATGAGTTAAAGAAACTCTATGTACAACATAGCGTGGTTAAACAAGGCTACGAAAAAACAAGTAAGGATGTAGAAAGATTATCTGTACCTGGTAATGCGTCAGATCGACTACAAGAATGTGAAACAAGTATTACACAGCTAAGTCAAATGAGTGCGCTCTTACAAAAATACCAGAATATACAAAATTATTGCATGAGCTGGACAAGTCGTGTGGAACGTTTAAATGTTCCGAGAGAAGTGGTAATACAGATTGTAAATGCTGAGAACAATGTCACTCATTTAGCTGAATTAAAAGAGTTGTTACGAAACTATATGATCTGGCATCAAAGAGTACGTCATAGTACAAGCACATTGGAACTATATGAAAAGTACATTGAAAATTACACAAAGGAATTGGAAGAGACATGGAACGAGGCTGGTGGAGTTTGTCCGCTATGCGAATCGCCGATGTCTTTTGAACATTCTCGTTGAGGGGTGATTAGTGGTGATTGATACGGAAAAAATGAGCGATTTTTTACAAACAGCTGAGAGGCTGAATAATTCATTAATGGAAATTAATGAGATTATTGAAGCTTTTGACGATACATCTAATGTTTTAAAAGTCTCACTATTTCATAAAAAATTAAATGAGAATTTATTAGTAAGTGAATCAGAAAGTATAGGAGAAAAGACTATTGATTTTGCTATCCGACCAACTGTGTTGGCCTGTTTAAGAGATCAAAAGAAGTTTCTTGAATCAGAGCTACAAAATTTACTATCAAAACAACTTGAAGGGGGAAATAAGTAATGGAATTAAAACAACGTATTGAAATTGCAAAAGCAAATTTAAAGAAAGCAGAAACAGCAAAAATCCAAGCAGAGGCGGAAAAATCTTCAGCTGAAAAGCAATTAACGGAAATCGCTGAACAAATGGCGCAGTACGGGGTAACGCCTGAAACGATCCAGGAAGAAATCAATAAGCTTGATACATCAGTTAAAGAAAACCTGGAGCATGTAGAACGACTCATCCCGCAGGTATAAGGAGGCTATTTTTATGTACGAGCTTCTAAAAGCAAGAGCGGATATCCGTCAGGCAAGCGATAAATTGAAAATGAAAATCGGTCAACGTGATTTGTTAGTTAAGCAACAAAAAAGCGCAGAAGCAAGAAAAGCAAAAGCTGAGGAGCAACTAGGGGAGTTTGATTTAGTACAAATTCTTCTTCAAAAGACAAGTGATTATGCAAGGCAGCAAGCAAAACGTCGTATAGAAGAAATTGTTACGTCAGCCCTTACAGTTGTATTTGACAAAGACTACAGATTTGAAATTGAAATTGCCGTAAAAGGTAATCAACCAGTGGCAGAGTACTGGTTACAGTCTGAAGATGTAAGAACGCAATTAAAGCCACCTGATTATGATCGCGGCGGTGGTGTAGCGGACGTAGTTAGTCTAGCGCTCAGATTGGCCGTAGGGGAGATTAGTGGTGTAAGAGGCCCATTATTCTTAGATGAGGTTGGAAAGCACGTGAGTCAAGAATATGCTCCGAACGTGGCGTACTTCTTGAAGGAATACAGTACAAAATTTAAACGTCAAATCATTTTAATTACGCACAGTACTCACTTGGCTGAGATAGGTGACGTAGCACTTGGTGTGACTCAAAAACAAGGGAAAAGCATAGTAACTGCTTTATAGAAAGGGAGATATGGATATGTGTATGAAATGCGAAATTAAAAATGCATTAAAAGGTGCATTAGCTAATGCTGCAGGTTTAAAAATTACTGAGGAAGTTATCGGGAAAGCAAAGGAAGCTCAGTTAAAGGAATTACAAGCTGCGGATGAAGCTGAAAAAGCTATTAAAAAACAACTGCAAGCTGAATATAAAGCTGAGATTGCTCCTATTCGTGAGAAGTACGTAAAGCGAACTGAGGAACTATTAAAACCAGTTTTTGAATGTCATGACGCTGTTTGTATGGAAATTCAAAATACTTTAGGTATCAAAGAAGACGACGATGTATCAATTAATCTTGAAACAGGTGAAGTTACAAAAGAAGTTATTAAAGAAAAAGAATCAAGCAATCTTCACTAATGCGCCATATTGTTGATGGCGGCATTACCTTAGATACAACTTTACGAAGAGCACGAAAAAGCAGAGGTGAGAGTATGAAGTTTCTATATTTCGGTGATCCACATATAAGAGGTACCAATCCTCGTAACCGTAAGGATAACTACAAAGAGGCATTAATTGCAAAATTACGTGAGGTTTTTGCTTTAGCTAAATACAAAGGTGTGACAGCAATTATTCAACCTGGGGATACGTTTGATAGGCCTGAGGTTACAACAAGCGTGTTACTAGAATTCGCAAAGGTATTGAAAGAGAGTCCAGTTCCAATTTATACAACAGCTGGTAATCACGATATTTACGGTTATAATCTTGCAACGTATGAACGGACAAGCCTTAGAGTACTAGAGTTAATTGTCCCGCAGCTTACAGTCATTAATGATCCTGGGCAAGCTCATATGTTTCACCAAGACGGTAATCACGTCCAGTTAACATTTACACCGTACAGTAATCAAATTGATAAAGCTGGTTATGGTTATTCGCCAGAAGTTACTGAAGATTATGAGTCAACTAAAATACATGTAGCACACGGAATGCTACTAGATCACGATCCACCTTTTGAGCGGTACACAAAAGTACAAGATGTAAAAACAGCTGCGGATTTGGTTTTGTGTGGACATGACCATACAGGTTTCGGTATTTATAATCGTTCGGATGGAAAAGTGTTTGCGAATATCGGTAGTATCACACGTTTATCGGCTTCGGAAGCTGAGATTAATAGACCGATACAAGTACTTCTTATTGATGTAAAATCACCAGGAGTTTTTGACTTAGAACGGATCCCACTTCAAAGTGCAAAACATGGTGAAGAAGTACTTGATTGTAGCCGGATTGAAGCGGAGAAGAAGCGTGCCTACGCAATGGAGGAATTTGCTTCATTAATTCAAACAGAAACGGGAGAAGATGTGCTAGTTGATATTAATACGATTGTTGAAAGCATTGCCAAGACAGATTGTATTAATCCTGATGTAGTAGAAATAGCGTTAACGAAAATAGCGGAAGCAAAGGAGGGATTACGAACATGATTGTAAACAAACCGCAGTTTGATGAGAACGAACTAGGCGAAGGTACGGCGGTACAGGTCACAAGTGGTAACCCATTTGGACGCCCTAACTATAGCAATAATAAACATGATTGGAATGCTGTAGTAGTAGAGTTTTCACCGCTGATGATAAGCGTAGCTGGTTACAACAAAGAGGAACATGATCGAGTAGAAACGATGAACATAACAATTGACTCAATTGTTAAAGAGCACGTGACGCTTAAAAAGTTAGTAGTAGAACTACCAAAAATTCAATGTGAGGTGGGGCCAGCAAATGACTGAATTAAATAATGAAATTCTTAGTTTACAAGAGGAGCATGGGAAAGAAAAGCTACTTGCAGCGGTAACCAAGATTTTAGGCAAGAAAGTACCGACTGACTATGTTCGAGTATTAGATCCACTTGAATTACAAGCATCCTTACAACAAATTGATGCTGCAGTACAGGATGTTCTTGAAAAAGGTAAAGCACGTGAAGAAGCTTATGGGAAAAAAGCAGACCTAATTAAGCAAAAAGTGAAGCTGAAAACTGCAGTAGAGCTAAAAGAAGCAGAGGCATTTATGCAAATTCAAGGTGAAGGACGTAACCAATACGCTTATGTGAATGATCAAAAAGTGGCTCTCACGAATGATACGTTACGTGATGCGTACCGCCTGCATTACAGCAAAGAAGAACGTCAACAACTTACAGACGTAGAGCAAGAGTTAGCGTCCATTGATATCAAAATTTATCAAACAAAAGATGCTTGGGAAACAGCTAAAGAATCAGCGGATCTTGTAAAAGCAAAAGCTTATGTACAAGCGAATCTACTGAAGTTTTTGGCATAGGAGGTTGCTATGGATCCAAAACAAACAGCAATGAGAAATAAACAGCGTGAACGTCAGCAACGTGGGGATGATTTCCAAGCTGAAATCAGAAGAAGCTGGAGAGAAATTCCGAATGTATGGCGTATGAGAATTGCAGATGGTGCAGGTGCAACTCGTCCAGGTGACGAGATTGTAATAACACCTGAAGTAAATATATTAGCTGAAATGAAACGTACAGAGAGTCGTAGATTTTCACTAGATTATATGAGACCGAATCAGATTCTCGGGCTACGGGATTTTGATCAAATTATTGATAGAAATTTAGGTTTAGTGTTTATCAGTTTTCTAAATGATAGCAAAGGGCTTGACGAGGCTTATGCGTTCAGACTTATTACAGCTCTTATTCATATGAAAAAACGAAACGTGAACCATATAAAACTTGAAGAATTTCAAAGTCAGACGGTTCCCTGTTTACCACTTCCAAGACTTACATACCATGAACCTTCTTACGATCTATCGGAGGTGCTCACTTGCTACAAATCTTTGTAAAACACAACATCCGAATAAGAGGTGCTAGTACACCTCTTAAGGCGGCAATTACTAAGACGCTAACATTTGATAATCCAGCGTATTTGAAAGCAAAAAAACAACGTAGACCTACATGGGGTGTACAAGCAAAACTTGAATTGTTTGTACATGACAGAGGCGATATTGTTACGCCTCGAGGTTTCTTGTCAAAGCTAGAAGAGGTACTGAAAAACTTAGGTTACGACCCAAGTAAAGTTATTACCTCACAGATTTCATATGGCCGAGATGTTAGTTTCGGGGAATGGGATGACGGGTTTGTATTAAAAGAGGACCAGACACCGATGGTTGAAGCACTTATGCAAGAAAACGGAATAGGTGTAGCACCGGCTGGTTCAGGTAAAACCGTAATGGGCATGCGCTACATTTACGAAAAGAGTAAAGCAGCATTATGGCTTACGCATACAAAAGACTTAATGTATCAATCCGCAAAGCGAGCTAAGGCTACAATGCCTGATATCGGTCGTATCGGATTTTTCGGTGACGGCGTGCATGACTGGGGAGACGGTAAACTAATCGTTGCTACAGTACAAACCTTGCAGCGAAATCCACAAATAATCGATGCACTAAATGATTTTATCGGGACGGTAGTAGTGGATGAAGCCCATCACTTTCCAGCAATACAATTCATTGAAACGGCTGGGATGTTAACCGCTGAGAATATGATTGGTCTCACCGCAACACCTTCCCGAAAAGATGGGTTGGAAATTTACATGTACAACGGTGTAGGTCCAAAAGTGTACGAGATTAGCAGAGACGGAATGTATGAAGCTGGGAGATTGATAAAACCGGAAGTGAAATTTGTATATACCGAGTTCAATTACGAGACGGCAAGTAACCGTAACGAGATTGATAGTGTAGATGCTGGTGGAGAAGATCTCGATTATACAGACCTAATTCGTCACCTTATTTCAGATAAGAAACGTGCGAAGCTAATCGCTGAAAGTATCGTAGAACATTATCCATTAGGACCTGCGATAGTTATTACGGAATCTGTCCGGTACTGTTTTGTCTTACAACAACTCGTACAAAAATTATTGAAAGAACGTTACGGAGATACGTATTACGGGAAACAGATTAATACCGCTGTAGTACACGGAAGTATTAGTCGCTACACCTGGAGAAAAGCAAAAAGTGAGAAACATGCACAGCAGCTTATCAATAGTGGTCATGCGGTAGATAAAAAGCAAGGTAAGTACGGTTGGCAGGTAAAGGTTGCTCAGTATTCAGAAAAAGAAATTCGTGAATGGCAAGTAACAAAACAACAACGTAAAGACATTTTAGAAGCTTGCGACCGAAAAGAAGTAGATATTTTGTTTGCCACTCAGTTAGCGCGTGAAGGACTGGACCTGCAGCATTTAGTAGTTGGTCACATGGTAATGCCGAAACGTGGTGACTCCCGTGAGAGTAATAGTGGTTCATCAGTAGAGCAAGAAATTGGGCGTATTATGCGTCCAGATCGGAACAATCCGGATAAAGAAGCATACTGGTTCGATTACGTTGACTACAATGTTGGAGTATTTAAGGACCAATATCACAGCCGTAGGAAAGTATACAGCAGAATCGGGCTAACGGTACCAAGAAAGCCGAAAACAGAACGCGATACAGTGGCTGACTTCTTAAATGATATGCCTTGGTGAAAGGGGTGATGACGATGGAAAAGTACGAATATGTGGGTGCGCTTTATGAAATCACAGAACTAATTGCTTCAGCGAAAGAGGTGAAGTAAGTGGGTTTGAAAGAAACAGGTCAAAAAATCGTTAAAAAAGTGATAAGGGTGTTTGCAAGAGGATCCGGTAAAAGTCTATCTCTTCAACGAGGAATCCCGATAATGGTTAAGGTTCCGGAATACGATTCGAAAGATTACAAGTTTTCGTATAACAGAAAAGTAACTTATCGAAAAAAGAAAAGCCAAGCAAAACGAAAAGCATGGAAAAAACATGGCCTACAGGGGCGCGGGAGGAAAAAATAATGACACAAGAAACAAATCAAAATGAAGTAGTGATACAAAATAACACGGTGGCGAAAAGAAACGATGGCAGCAATTATATTTCAGCAATTTTAGAAGAAACAAAGCAGGGATTCGTTGAAGCGAATAACGGTCTTGATATGGATTTCGTCCGTATGGGCGAGTGGTTAACGGTTAACAAGAAAGGGAATTTCGTAGAAAAAGATGATGAAAATGTAATGTACGGCGACAATATTGATGTAGTAATCGGATACGGTGAGCAACGTTGGTCTGTATGGGGGAAACAAGATTCTCCTGAAGATGGTCAGTTGATCGTGGCGGAAAAAACAAAAGAAGATGCGGAAGTTGTATTCAATCAATGGCTAGCTGAAAACCCTCAAGCAGAAGAACGTTATGAATTAGATGATATTCAACTTCGCTATATGGCGTCAGTTGTTCCAGTATCAACGTTAAGCCCAGAAGACTTCCCTCGTATCTACTTAATGAGCTTTAGCCCAACAGACACAATTATTTTCGGGCGTTTTGCGATGAATGTGTATACAGGGAAATATAAAGCTCTAGGTATTCCGTCTAAATTAGGTGTCAATAAAATTGTTACACGCTTAGTAACAACAGAACGTAAAAGTCGTACAAACGCTAGTAACCAGTGGATCGGTATCGACTTCCAGCCTGTAGGTGTATTTAAACCAGAAGATTACGGAATTAACGTAGAAGAAACAGAACAAGCAGAAAAAGCTTCAGAATAATTAAGGAGGGCGTCTACAAATGGCAAAAAAGAAAGACAAAACAAGTGAGTATCAATATGTAGACGCATGGTACAGCAATCAGAACGGTAGAAGCATTCCGTGGAAACGAATCCCTTCCTCTGAAGTGAAGCAATTCCAAACGGGAGAGGCATTCAATTTCAATTGCTTTGCTACAGTTCAACGATTTGCGAACGACACAAAAGTAAAGGGGGAGGCATTTATTGCTCCCCTATATTTTGACCTTGACCATGCGGAAGACCCATCAGTCAGCCAAAAGGATGCAATAAAGCTGGTGGAATTTTTTACGAAAGAAATGGACATTCGTGAATCGGATATGTGGATTTACTTTTCTGGATCAAAAGGATTCCACATCTTAATAAGCTCCGATGCGCTCGGTATTGAACCGAGAAACGACCTTCATAAAATCTTCAAACATATGGCTGGGTACTTAGTACATAGACTAGGACTCACGTCACTAGACCTTGTGGTGTATACAGAAAAGCGGATGATTCGTTTACCGAACAGTATGCATCAAAAAACAAACCTATTTAAAACAGAAATTAGTGTAAATGAGTTAAACAAATTAACACTGGAAGAAATTAAAGATTTAGCGAAATCACCAAGACATGCTGACGATTTACCGTATACGGCAGAAGAACGTAAAAAGGCAATGAAATACAGACCTCGTACAGGGTATTTACTAATAAATAAGACAGAAGAATATGAACAAGCTGCAGCAACGAGTGCTCGTAAGTATGCGAAAGAAGAATTCCAGTTTAAGAAAGATAAACCACCGGCATGTGTAGTTGATATTTTAAATGGTGGATGGAAAAAAGACGGTGACCGAAACCAGGCAACAGTACAGCTTGCATGTTATTTCAAAGATGCTGGTTACACGAGAGAAGAAACAATGAAAGAGCTGGAAGACTGGGTGCTTAAATTTACATCTGAGGATAACGAGTATGGTAAGCAACAACGTGTTGCAAATACGAGAAGTGTGATCGATGCGGTATACAGCGGTGATAATACATACAAATTTGGTTGTGCGTTTATTCGTTCGCTACATGGCGAAAAGAAACCAGGAAGCAAAGAATATGAACGTGTAGCATGTGCTGGTGATATGTGTCACTGCATTAAGAAGAACGCTGAGGAAGAAGAAAATGCAAAGTTACTTCATCTAGCAGAGACAGGCAATGCGGATCTTACTGGAAAGCTTGTAAAAACACGTGTCATGGTTGCAGGGAAAAAGCATACGCCTTACATCATTCCAAAAAACATTGAGTACCATTGCTGGGGCAGAGAAAGTTGTAAAAAGGTACATTGCCCTCTATACGACATCCATACACATACAGGATATAAAGACCTGGGCGTAAGTGATCGGGAAGTTATTCAAATGACAGGTGTAGGTGACGATAATATAAAAGGCATTTTACGAGAAATATCAGGCATTCCAAATTGTCCGAAATACAATACCGATATTTTAGAAAACATGAACGTTGAAGAGTTGCTTGTAATCCCGATGGCTGAAGAAGATGACGAAAAGCAAGAGCAGCATAAAGGGAATTATGTACTACGAAAAGTGTACGCCGTAAATGGACTAAACGTAAGTGAGAATAAGTACTACGAATTAACAGGTTATGTATACCCACATCCAAAGAATCAGGAGTCAACACTACTTGTAAAGAGTGCGGTACCGCTTCAGGATGTGGTTGAAAGTTTTGAGCTAAATGAACAAGTGAAAGAAGATTTAGCAACATTTCAGCCGGCTGATTATACGGCAGAATCGATTGAACAAAAATTAGGAGCTATTTGTAACGATTTAACGTACAACGTAACACACATTGTAGAACGTGACGAAACGCTACTTGCAGTATTGCTAACACTTCATAGTGTTTTACGTTTTAAAGTACCGTGGGATTTAAATCCGTTACGTGGTTGGGTGGAATTAAAAATAGTAGGTGACACAGGTACTGGTAAGTCTGCGCTCATTGAAAAAGTAATGAAATATGCAGGACTTGGAACACGAGTGAATGCAGAAAGTACGTCTCGTACAGGTCTAACGTACAAGATGGAACAGTCAGGTGCTCAAGGTGCATGGTACATCGTTTGGGGTGCGTGGCCGTTAGCTGATAAAGAAATGATTTGGATTGATGAAGATACAGGTATTACGAAAGATGATTATGGTGAAATGACACTCGCTCGTTCTGACGGAAAGCTGGAAGTAAAACGAGCTGTAACAGCTGAAACACCTTGTAGAGTACGTGCCATCATGTCAGGGAACGTACCGAAAGGGAAACGACTCGCTGATTACTCTCAAGGCGCAGAAAGTTTAAAAGATATTTTCAATAACGAGGATATACGTCGTTTTGACTTTGCAGTTTTTATGAGAGCGAGTGATGTGGATCCTGAGTTGTACAACCAAACGCTTGCTACGTATCCATCGATTATACAGAAGGATACTTTGAAAAATAACATCTTATATGCTTGGTCACGTAAGCCGGAGGACGTGCTATTTACAGACGGTACGATTGATAAAGTACTGGAGGTTGCGACAGACCTTGCGAAAGTATATGGAAATGCGAATGACATACCACTTGTTTCTCCTTCAGATCAGCGGAATAAAGTGGCTCGTTTAGCAGTAGCACTTGCAGCACTTACACATTCAGTTGATGAATCAGGTGAAAGAATTCAAGTTTGGCCGGGACACGTTGAGTTTATTGGGGAGTATTTAAAAGCTTTATACAATGCTCCAGGTTGCGGCTTAAATTACTATGCTCGTTTAGCAATAAAAGAGGAAGAAATGACAGAAGAAAGATACCAGAAGTTTACGGCAGATCTTAAGAAAATCGATACGTTAACAGGCGAAATGAAATTCTACGAGTTTATCAAACTGTTCGCTCAGCAGAAATATTTACGACTTGGTGATGTTGAGGCAATGCTGTCTATCGATAAAGAAGAAGCGAAAGCAATCGTAAATCAATTAGCGAAAATGAGGATGATCCTTTTAACAAGTGGTGGCTATCGAAAAACGCCACGCTTTAATGCATACATTGCGTATTGCATGAAGAAAGGACTCTTTGACCATATACAAGATGAGTACTACTAATTATATGGACAAGCACTACAAATATGACTGGAAGTGAAAATATGAAGCTCGGAAGTTTATTTGGAAGACCTAAAACATTAGCAAGTAGTAAAAAACAGATACCGGTAAAAGAATCAAAGTTAGCGGTAGAGATGGAAAAAAAGAAAAAGCCGGGACAATTCGATATTGTTTGGCCAAAAGTGGAACCGCAGCAAGTGAAAGATTATAAAGCGATTCTTACAGTCTCAGAGTTAAAGAAATACTTAGAACGTTGTATACAAACAGGTAAAGTAGGATTCGACTGGGAGACTGCAGCAAGTAAAGAAATTAGAGTGCATTATAAAAAGGCGTTTGAAGATATAGAAGAAGCACGTACTACAGGAATTATCGATGATAAAGAAGCGGAAAGCCGAAGTGAGAGCTTAGAAAAAGCGTATTTAAAGACACCATTGGATCCGTGGAAAGGTGAAATTTGTACGGTATCGCTGTCAGCGGCAGCACACGAGTCAAGAGTTGTTCCAATCTCACATAAAGTTGGCCAAGTATTTGAACCAAGTATGGATAGAGATGAAGCTAGGAAATTGGTTCTAGATTTGCTTGATGAATACCTATTTAAAAATGAAAAGATATTAAAGATTGCGGTCAATTTTTCTTTTGAAACGAAATATGCAGCAAAGTACGGTAAATACATTTTAGGAAAAGTGGCAGATCCATTGATTATGTGGGTACGGTGTTTACAAATCGCAGCACCTCAAAAGATTAATAACCCGAAAAAACCTACAAGCGGATGGGGTTTAAAACCAGCTACGAAACACATTTTTGGTGTAACGATGAACGACGTTTCAGCCCTATTAAAGAAATACAGGGTCAATTTCTTTGACGAAATTGATGCGAGTAAAGGTGAAGGGCTGCTTTACTCAGCTGAAGACTCGGATTATGCTGTGCAGCATTACGAATATTGGTCTCAAATTGCAGCTCAAATTCCACGATATGAGGAATGGCTCCATAAGATTGAAATGCCATTCACACGTGTTATCGGCCTTATGGAATATTGGGGAATGAATTGGGATCCAAACCTTGCAACGCAAAAGAAACAAGAAGCGGAAATTATGCAAGAGCAAGCGGCTGAACGTATTAAACAAATCGCGAAAGAAACGTTCAATATTGATATAAATACCGGTAAATCAGGTAAGACAAACGAAGTGAAAAGTTTAATGTTTGATTACTTAAAAATACCGGTAGCAAAGTATGGAAAAACAGGTGCGAGTCTTGATCAAGAGGCGCTTATCGATATGGCATTTATGCTTGAAAACAAGCTGAACGATATCGACGAGGAAAAATACCTCGGTGTTTCATTACCTGAAAATTGGGGAAATATCGATCCGGAAAAGGATCCTACTTTAGATAAGCTAGAACGCGGAGCAATTCGTATCGCAAAACGTGAATCACATCCTTATAAGGAACAAGCGTTGGAGGTTATCGATCAGCTGAAGAAAATCCAAAAATACACGACATTACTTTCTTCGCACATCATAGGACGTGAAAAGTACTTGAACTTTATGAGTGGACGGATTCATGCAGGGTACAGTCCATTCACAGAAACAGGACGCTTAAACAGCTTTAATCCGAACGGACAAAACGTACCGAGACCAGATAATGATGAGTTTAAGATAAGAAACTTCTTTGTACCTAAACCAGGAAAGATATTATTCTTCATTGACTTCTCAGGGTTCGAACTTCGCTTAATGGCATGGAAATCAGGCGATGAGGTAATGACGGAGCTATTTAATACAGGCGGGGATATGCATCGTAGAACAGCTTCTGTAATGACTGGGAAGCCTGAAGATGAAGTTGTAAAGAAAGAACGTACAGATGCCAAGGCGGGCAACTTCGGTATTTCTTATGGCGGTACGGAACACGCATTGCAGTTCACATTTAAAACGAAATACTTAATTCGTAAAACATTAGATGAATGTGCACAGATTGTAAATGCCGTTAAAACAGCATATAAACGCATACCTGAGTATCAGCGCAAAATTGTATTAGAAGCACGTGAGCAAGGCTATGTACAAACAATCTATGGGTATATGAGATTACTACCTGGCATTAATAGTGCGAATAGAAGAGATCGTGGCTCAGCTGAGAGACAAGCAGCAAATACACCGGTACAAGGTAGCGCCGCTGACATTATGAAGAAAGTACAAAATGAAATTTATGAATCTATTGGTAAACAAGAAGGCGTACTTGCTCATGGTAGTGCCGATATGATTGCACAAATTCACGATGAAATTATTTTTGAAATAGATGATGATCCGGAAATTGTAGTTGCAGTAGAAAAACAAATTAAACAAGTTATGGAGCAACCTCCAGTACCAGGATTTCCAGTTCCGATTGAGGCAGAAGGAAGTGTAGGTTATCGATGGGGCGAGAAAATGAGTGTTGAGTCCTGGCTTAAACAAAGGGAGGAATAGCATGTGGGAAGAGGAGAGGGACCGCGTAAATCGATGTTTACAAAGCGTCACGCAACAGCATTACCACGTGTAAAGCCAGCGAGAATTGTAGGAAGTATTGCTGGAGAACCGTACAACATGGTTTGGGTAGTAAGTTCATTAAGAAAAGATAAAAAGATTGGTGTGTTAGACCCAGCACCACAGGATCCGTACGCAGAATTACTATTCAGCAGTTGCTTTAAAAAATGGAGGGAAGATGATGAACGCCTTGAACCGCCAACAACGCCGGGCGAATGAACGTGAGAGAAAGAAAACAAGGGAGCGGCAAAGTTTTCACAGGGGTGAAGTGCAGCAAGTATCCCTTTTATCGTATAAAGATGGCCGAACATTAGCATTACGTGCAGTAAAAGAAGTATTAGGTTTGGGGGCAGTACGTTTAGAACGTGTACAGAAGAGGTTGGAAGAACTAGAAAACGAGAATTTCAATAAACTATTTTTAGAGCATTTAAGAAAATAAAAAGCTGTAGGAAGGATGTGCGATTGTGGGTGGTAGACAGCAAGGAAAGGGGTACGAAAATCGGAAAAGTGATCGGAAGATGGAAAGATTAAAGCGTGAAATGGTTAAGCAAAAAAGGAAAGTAGCCAAAGGTGAGCCACGAAAGGCGGTAGTGTATTTGGACAATTCGGAGCAACAGTTAAAAGATGTAATGCAAGAAAATCGTGATTTGCAGTTAGCAGTTGATTTATACAAATCACAAGTGAAAGTGAAAGATAATTACGCAAAGCGTGTATTGAAAGAAAATAACGAATTACGGAAGCAGATTAAAAGTTTACGTAAAAAGTCTATTTCATTATTTGTTTCTTATATGGTGGTAGCGGCCATTGTTAACTTTGTGATTACTAGATAAGAAGGGGGCGATTGAGATGACTGTAGTGAAAGATAACGAGTTCTGGAAAAAAGTGTATTACTACATGGAAAAACATGATTGCTATAAGGATGAGGCTGTAAAGATCGTGGAGGCTCAGTTCAATAATAAGAATGAGAAAAGAGTAAAAATTATTGAAGCTGTAAAAGAAAAGTTGATTTGTGCAGGAATACCTGAAAAGGACTCTTTAAAATTCGCAGAAACTGCACCTTTTGTTAATTCCTTAACTGGTGCCAGTGTAGAAAGAATGGTGAGAAGTTTTATAGATTTGTTTAAAAAAGGGGAGCGTGCAAAACAATGAACATCATTCATTTATTCCAGCTTCAAAAAGATCTTGATAACAAGATTGCGGAAAAACGTAGTTTGCAAAACGTGTCTTTGTTTCAAGAAAAGAAATTATCATTTCGTGACGAGTTAAGTGAGTTACTTCATGTGTGGCGTGGTCATAAGTTTTGGAGCGAAAATAACAAGCCGATTACAAAAGGTGTACTACAATCCATTGCTAGAGGAATTTGTGGACGCGTTACATTTTGCATTATCGATTGGATTAGAACGTGAATGGAATAAATATATCGATGCCTTTGTAGTACGTAATAGCAAAGGAGATACAAAAACAGAAATTATCGATGTGTTTAACGATTTATATGAAAACAAATTATGGACTGCGGCACACTACATGACCTTGATGAATGACTTGGCGTACTTAGGTGCGGCGCTTGGATTTTCAGCTATTGAGATATACAACGCGTATATCGAAAAAAATAAAATCAATCATGATCGTCAGGCATCCAGGTACTAAAAGGAGGCGGAATGGTGGCAAGATATACGTTGTGGAAGAAAGAAGAAGTGGCGTATTTGGAACAGTATTGGGGAATATACAGTATCAAGCATATGGCAAAAAAGTTTGGACGTTCGGTGGATGCTGTAAAAATAAAGGCACAACGCTTAGGTTTAGGTGACGCAAGACTACATTTTGACGGTATTACTATTTTACAGCTCTCTGAGGTTATAGGTGTCGATTATAACTGTATAAAAAGCTGGGGCAAACGTTTCGGATTTCCTATCATATAAATGCTAGTTTAAATGTACACATTAACACTTGAATAATCATGTACATTTT
>NZ_JBMDKC010000005.1:0-100852 GCF_057809515.1 Bacillus sp. FG16 | reverse complement strand
TACTAAACCAATATTCTTCATGCTATATCCCTCTGCTTCTTTTTTCTTAATTTCATATTAGCATAAGATTTTAAGATGAGGTTATATAAACTAATTACAACAATAACCAGAAACTACTAAAGTAATGTCATAATATCTTTGTGAGTAACATGTTACAATATAAGTAATTCATTCCACATATATTAAAGGAGGAATTTAATATGGGTTTATTTAGCGGTATTTTAGGAAATGCATCAAATACGAGTTCTGAAAGTGTAGAACGTGATTTAGAGAAGATTATGCTAGACGATGAAAAAGTAGAGCATGCATATAAATTAATTCGTGATCTAATCGTATTTACAAATCGTCGTCTTATTTTAGTAGATAAACAAGGAGTAACTGGCAAAAAAACAGAATACCATTTTATTCCTTATAAAAGCATTACACAATATAGCATCGAAACGGCTGGGCATTTTGATTTAGATGCAGAACTTAAAATTTGGGTCTCTAGTATGGAGGATCCAATTACGAAAGAATTTAAAGGTGACGATAGTATTTTAAGCATTCAAAAAGCGTTAGTAACCTTTACGACAAAGTAGTGGTTTTCGTATTTTTATTCATTTTTAAAATTACTAATCCGAGTATTTTGGAAGAACATACATTATTTTTGTATATTTAATCTAAAATAACATAAAAAGGTAAAGCGTATTTTATATGCTTTACCTTTCTTTTTTGTAATAAATAAGTGTAGTTTCATCATTTAATTTCTTTATAACTTCTGTTCTTTTATACTCCATCTTTTCATACAAAAAACAATTTTTCTCTTCTTCTAAAATAGTAGCAAGTTCCCAGCTCGTTGCTTCAGGAAACATTTCCTCAATTAATGTAAGTACCTTTTGGGCAATTCCTTTTCCTTGATAACTCGGGTGAATAAACATTGGACTGATCCAAAATTTAGAGGGTGTTTCTTTTTGTGAAATGCATATCGCCCCAACAAGATTCATTGCCACTATTATTTTATAGAAGCCACCGTCTACATGATTTATTCTACAAATAGTTTTTTCGATAGTTTCATTTGCTGGATTTGTTTCATAGTCTTTATATTTATGTAATAAAGGGCTAAATGAGTCTATTTGCATTTGAAATATAACTTCTGCATCACTTTCTGTCGCCTTCTCTAATGTAATCTCCATGTTACCAATTAAGTCGCTTTCTTAACGAGGTAATATGAGCGGTATGGTGACGACCATGCCATGCGTATAGTCCTATTGCAACAGCAAGTTTTGTTTCACCAGTTTCAGGATGGTTAAATGTCTTTTCTAAATCTTCAATTTCTAGAGAATATAAAAGGTTAACCCATCTTTTATGTAATGAATCTAGCATTACTAGTGAAACATCTACCGGTAATTTTGAATCGGGTAACTCTGCCCACTTCTCTTCTTTATACGGCTTAATAGTTGGATTCTTTTCTGTCAGTGCTAATTTAAAGCGTATGTAGCTATTCATATGGCTATCAACAACGTGATGAACAACTTGACGGACAGTCCACCCTCCAACGCGATATGGTGTATCTAACTGCTTCTGATCTAAATCTTTAATTGCCTTTGTTAGTTCATGAGGTAAATCTTCAATTTCTTGAATCCATGTATCAATCATTTCTTCAGTTATAGGACGTTTGTATGTAAATTGGCCAATTGGATAACGTAAATCATTCATGAATAAGTCCTCCTTATTATAAGCGTGAAGTATTTCTCCAAATATAATGTACAAACTTCACATGTTCTCCATTTAATTCTACAGAAGTTGTATCTGATTCGTTTTGATAAGAAGAAAATCCGCTTTTTTCTAGTACAATTTGTGATGCGAGATTATTAGTAGTTGTTTTAGCATGAACCCCATTAATTTCATTATTTTTCGCTACGTCTAAAATTAATTTTACGGCTGCTGTTGCAACTCCTTTTTTAGTAAATTTTTCTCCGACCCGATACCCTAGCGAACTAATTCGAGTTTCTGTATCTATATCTACTAAATTTATTCGTCCTACAATTTCTTTTTCTTCATTACGAATTAAATAAAAATAAGAATCTCCATCCGCCTGTTCTATTAATAAATCGTCTAGTAGTTTTTGGAAATATTCAAATTCAAAATATTTCGAGCCGCGATTTGGTACCATTGTTTCAAAAAAAGATTTATTCGTAAGTTCAAACGTAAATAAATCCTTAGCATCTTGTTTCTTTAGTTGCTCTATGTATATTTCCATCCCGTATTCTCCTTCTTGATTTACTAACTGTTATACATTCTTTTTTAATCAATTATATTCCTGCTATTTCTTTCGATTAAGCAATACAGATAGTAGCACTTTCGGATGAAAAAGATGAAATGGACTACGAATCAAATTCATCACTCGTACTAACCGAATATAAACATCAGAATTACTTGCGGATAGTCGATATATTTGTTTCGTATACCATAGCTGAAATTTTTGTTTTGTAGTTAATTCTCTCTTTAACTGCGGGTGACGTGATATTTCCGTTGTTGTCATATCCCATGGGGTTTCTATTATATTAGCTGCCTTTTTATAAAATTGTTGTGTAAATGTTTTATCAAGTTGTTTTCTACCTTGCAGAAGTAATTGCAATTGGTGAGCCTCCATAGCAGCAACTGATACACCTTGGCCGAAAACGGGATCAAAACGACATTGCGCATCTCCAACAACTAATAATCCTTCTGGTACATTATTCACTAAATCAAATCGCCGGCGTACTTGATAAGGAATTTTGTATGTCTTTATATCAGTAATTCCCTCAGCCTTGTTTAGGAAATCTGTAACATTAGAAATTGATAGGTTTTCAGCAAAATCATAAAACTCATCATCTGTTTGTGGTGCTTTCTCGTTTGCGTATCCACTGAAAGTAACAAAATAACGATTATCTTCTATCGTTTGAATAAGAACGCCATAAGGGTTATCAGGGAAACTCGGAGACATTAACATATTACAACAGTCTAACTCCTCATTTTCTTTAAGTTTGAACATTTTCGTTGCGTAAAATAAATCAATACGAACTTTCTCTTCTTGTACTTCAATTCCGTATTCTCGTAACCACTCTATACTTTTTGAGCCAAATCCACTCGCATCAACAACAAGATCTGCATGGACTTCTTCTTGTGTATCAGTCTCTAAATATTTAACTTTTACTCCACACACTTTGTTAAGCTTTTCATCTATCAATAACCCTTTAACCAATGTTTCATATTTAATAGTAATATTTGAAATTTGATGTATTCGTTTTTGAATATGCCATTCTAGCAAAGGACGACTTTGTTGAATCATATGTACTTCCCCTATGAACGGTTGTTTCCATAGACCGAATTGATGCCATTTCAAATCACGTGTAAAGTTGTTTATAATACTGCCCGCTTCTATTAATTCATGCGTAATAGTAGGAAACAATTCTTCAATTGCTTTTTCTCCACCTTTTAATAACACGTGAGGATGATTACTTTGTGGCACTCTTTTTCTTGAAGCTTTTCCATCCCATTTTTCACCGACTTCTAAAATGATTACTTCTTTAAAAGAAGTTGATAATGCTTTTGCTGCAAACTTTCCTGCCATACTTCCACCAATAACGATAGCCTTATTAAACATGTTTTCCCCCTTAATAAAAAGAGATCCTGCCTTGTATGAATGAAACAGGATCTTAAACTAATTAACTTCTTTTTCATTATACTTAAAATACATCAGTAAATTGCAACGTTAAAATTAAAATACCTAATCCCCATACGTAATACGCGAATACTTTTAAGGAGTGGCGTTTTAAATATTGAATCATCCATGAAACGGCTATGTATCCAAAGAACGATGCTGATAACGTTCCGACAATTAAAGATGTACTAGAAATAGATTCTGCTTTCCCTTGAAAAACGTCTACAAATTGCAAAATGATAGCTCCGGCGATTGCTGGTGTCGAAAGTAAAAAAGAAAAGTAAGCAGCTGTTTCACGGTCTAATTTTCTCCATAATGCAGCGACAATTGTCATTCCAGAACGGGAAATGGCTGGAAAAATAGCAGCCGCTTGAAATGAACCGATAATTAATGCGTCTTTATATGTTATGTCATCCATTTTTTTACGACCATTCTTTTGTTTATCTGCCATGTAGAGAAAGAATCCGGTCACTAAAAACTCCCAACCGATTGTGATTCCTGTTTTTGAAATATCTTCAAAGAAGTCTTTAAACAATAAACCAATTACAACTGCGGGTATTGTCCCAACGATAAGTAATAACATGAGCTTTGAAAATGGGTTTTTAATTAAATATATAAATTCTTTTTTGTAATAAATAAACACTGCAAGTAAAGTCCCAATATGCAACATCGTATCTAAAAATAAGCCTGCTTCATCTAATTGAAATAAATGTCTTCCTAAATAAAGATGTCCGGTACTACTGATTGGTAAAAATTCTGTTAAACCTTGAATTATACCTAATATGAAAGCTTCTAACCAATTCATGATGGTCTCCTTTCTCTTTTGCTTGTACCAATATATGAGGGTTAAATTTTCGATATGAAAAAAACTATATTTCTCTATGAATTTACTTTTAATTTATGGATATATATGTAAAGAGAATTGAGGAGGGTTATTATGTGGAAGCACACAAAATTCGGTAATGTATTACTTTTGATGGGCCCTATCCTTGTATTTTTAGGACTATGTATGACAAATGTTATTTCAGATATTCCTTTCTTTGAGGGAAAACATAAAACGCTTGGTATTGTACTTATATTTATAGGGATATTCTGTTTTATTGTGGCTAATCATTTAAAAAAAGGAGAAAGATATGAAGAATAAATCTAAATAAAAAACAATCCTGGCATATTAGCTAGGATTGTTTTTTATTAATGTTGATTATTTGTAGAATACTTTATCAACGTTATATTTCGCTTTGTATTCATTAATGATATATGTTTCGTAAATTTCTCTTTCTGTTGGATCTTCTACGATACATGCATCAATGCGGTATACTTCATCACGGTGATTTTTAATTGGTGAAACATTATCTTCAAAATGCTTCTTAATACGTTGTCTAATTTTACGAGCTTTACCTACGAAAAGTAGTTCGTCATTAATATTGTAAAACATAAAAATGCCGCCTTT
Source organism: Bacillus sp. FG16 (assembly GCF_057809515.1). NCBI lineage: Bacteria > Bacillati > Bacillota > Bacilli > Caryophanales > Bacillaceae > Bacillus > Bacillus sp. FG16. The sequence goes on along the minus strand of NZ_JBMDKC010000005.1, from coordinate 95,720 downwards.
ATCTCTAGGGAACAAGTGGAAATCGATAAATCCATTAATTGGAGTAATGATTGGCTCGTCTCCTTTAATAACTTGTTTACGTTCAGTAATTGTAACATCAACTTCAGGGATACTAATTTTAATCAAGTTCATTCACGTCCTCTTTTATTATAAAGATAAATAATAGCATACATAAGTAAGAAAAGCTATGTTCAGGGGCATATTTCATTTTATAATTCAAATATTATAGGTGTATCATGTAAACTTTTCTTCCAAATCATATGATCACTGGATTCTCCCCAGTAATCTTTCAATACATAGCTAGGTTTTCCGAACTTTTTCATCCATATACTTTGCGCATTTTTATATCCACTATCTAAACAATATTCTGTTATCCCTCTGCTAAGTAATGTAAGAAACATTGTATGTAGTAATAAACTCCCTATTCCCTTTCTTTGATACTCCGGAAGTATGAATACAGTTCCTATTTCATACAAATTTTTAAGTACACCACCTGTACAACTAGTAATCAATGTACTTGCTGGACCGGTTTCGATTGTTCCAATGATTTTATCATTACTTGTATCAATCGCTAATAAAAAGTAACGACTTTCTCCGTTACTTTCAAAATCACTTTTCAAATACTGCTTTTTTGAGTTAATTTCATTTTCTATATCATCCAATAATTGTGACAATCCTTCATTTTTGTATGTATTCGTAATAACGATACGGAAAAATAAATATAGTTCATCTACATCATTCAAATTCGGTCTTCTAACTGCAACGTTAGTCATGAATGCATTCTCCAATCTTCATTATGCCATTGTCAATACAACGCTTTACATAATCTATTCATCATTATTCTGCAAAAACCTGCATAAATCCAGCAGTATAGAAAGCTCAGTATAAATATTGATAAAATAATTTTTATGTCCATAGTTGTATGAACAGTAGGACCAAGTACCGGAAAACGGAAAACATCGAGAACGATCATAATCCCTATAAGTAGACAAGTCGCTGAAAAGGAAACAATCCAAATTCTCCTCTTGAATTTTAAAAAGGCTAGTCCTAAGGCTAGACCTAATAAGCCTGTAGTAAAAGGAAAGACAATTAGTTCACTTGGCTCAATAATAAATAATAGAAAAATAGTAAGAATATAAGAAAGTATTCCCTCACGAATAGAATAGAAAATAGCAAAAAAAATTGGCAATGTCGAAAATGGACTAATGAGTAAACCTATACCAGGAACTAAGTTTCCTGCTGCTTGAAACATGGTGGCCAATGCACTCATTAAAGCTGTAAGTACTAACTTATTCGCAAGGGACAATTTTCTTTTATGAACAAAGTTCGTATCATGTTCTATCATCAATTGATACCAATAACGTACAAACCAATTCATTAAAATACCCCCTAAAGATACCTCATTCATTACTTTCTATATTATTCATACACTAGTGGTTTATGAGCTGCTTTCTACTTGTTATGAATTACTAGACAATAAAAGACTTTTAGGGGGATAAATTGTGCGTTTTGAAACAAAATGAATTCCCTGGATTATTAAACTGCGAGTGTATATCGTATCAAGGAACAATTTCGAAAATGGTACCTTTGTTAAAATCAGTTACTTTCATAGAACCGTAAACTCCTAAATATAATCTAGTTTGATTCAAATTTGTTCCTAAACTCATATAATAAGCTTCTTGCGTACCAAAATCATAATTGGTTTCAATAGCATGAAACTCAGCATGTTTACCGTCTGTACCTGCTCTAGTATAGGCTAAAACCCCCTTAACTGGAGACTGTGATTCTTCTTTCTGGGCAAGGTCAGTAAATACGACGCTACTTGTTAAATTCGGGATTGCAGTTCCCATATACGGCTGAACTCCTGTAAGTGAAGTTCCTCCAAATTTATCGGGTCTGGAATCTTTATGAAAATAACTAAGTAGAGGCAGAATACGCTTCACTGAAGTTTGTATCGTTTCATCATAATAAGCCATTGTTCTCTCATCCAAAGTCTGATTCTCAGAACAATGTCGTATAAAAGAAGTAGGTAAATCCCCTTCCCATCCTCGCCACCCAAAATTGATAAACCCATCTTGAGTGGGAGTTAGCCTCATAAAATGCATTTGAACAAGTTCTGTAACCGGTATAGGTTTATATTGAATAAATGAAAAAATAGACTCTACAATATCCTGTCCGACATTTCCGGTGTATTTGATATATTGATTATAAAACCTTTGAAATGAAATGCCAGTTATATTACGTACTCCTTTTGCAATTACTGTAAGTGTTTCTTGTATAGATAAAGGAAGTTCATCGAAGCGTGTAACTACAGGAGGGTTATTTATAAATGTATTTTTACTTACATCGATTTCAATTATTTTACCTGCTATTTCTAAATCATCTTGGCTTAAATTAAATGGATCATAACCTGATCCGCCATCTCCATTTGTAAAAACAAGTTTTCCAGTCTCAGGTGAAAAGTTTAAACTATTGACTCCGTTATGATTAAAAAATGGTCTTCTTACATTCAGTAATGTTCGTCGCTTTTGAGCTTGACCATTAGATTGTAAATTCCATTCTTCCACAGTATCAATGTGATCATATTGCGTATTTCTATTAACCCACTTTAAATTTAACGTTTTAGGGTCACAAGGATTCGGTTTAAATTGTTCAGAAAGTGCACCTAGCCCTTGAGTTCCGGCTACTGAATAATGAAGATAAAATAACCCATTTTGATAAAATTTTGGATGGAACGCAAGTCCTAGCAATCCGCGTTCATCATAACCGCTACTAGAAACACCTTCTTCAAATGTACCTAATTTAATAATTTGTTGACGAATATCTAAAAATGTCTTTATAACGCCGTCCCCTATGTAAAAAATCTCTCCTAATTGGGTTGCGATAAATAGTCTTTCAGTCGATTCACCTGGAAGTATCGTTGTTTTCAATACGGTTGGTAAATTTATATTATGAATAATGGGTCGTAAACTAACTTTAACTTTTGTCAATTAACTGTACACCCCTTTTTCTTCTTTTTTATAGAAGAATATGATTAGAGTAGTTCTGTTAGTATCGAATAAGTCGTATTCCTTTTTATTACAATTTTGTATATAATATAATTATAAATACTCTGGGGGACGAACTATGATAATCGTACTACAAATCATCTTACCAATAATTTTCGCAGTCTATTTATTTACCCTCTATCGTAATACGACTATTGGAAAAGCCGCTTTTCTTTTAGCGATCATTATAGGGATTTTCGGTTTGGAGAATATTTTTCAATATACTAGTCTAACAGATCATGCTATTTATCCATATTGGGGAAGTTTGAAGGCTGTTGTTATCGTTTTATCAGTCGTATTTCTATTTAAAAAAGGTGGTTTAACAGGAAAATATTGATTTGTAATGCGTTACATATTTTCTTGTTAAATTGCTTTTATTTTATAAAAGAAGAAATATTTATGTGAAAATAAGAAGGGATGTGTTACATATGTCTATAAATATTATTTCAATAATCTCTATCATAATATGGATTGTGTTAATTACAGAACTTATAAAACCTTCAAAAGAACAGAATGGACGAAAAATAGTAACTTTAGTAACTGCTGGTTCCGTATCAACACTTATTTTGACGGTTTCATTTATTCAAAATATCCCGTTTTGGAATTGATAGTGATATAACTAACAAAAATATGTATAAATAAAAAGATTAGGATTCACTCCTAATCTTTTTATATTTTGGGATAGCACCACATGCCCAGCAAGCTAAGGTCTTGAAGTAGCCCCTAAACAAAATTTTAAATTTTTCTAAAGTTATTTATGTGAATTCAAATCATTTTTAGGAACAATGCATTTCTTAAGTTTATGGCGATGTAGCGGGATAACCATTTGTTCAACTGGATACTACATGAAATTATAAAATTAGTACCGTACATATTAGACATATCTAAAATGTACGGTACTTTTGTTTACTATTGGTACACTTATCTACTTAAAGATAAGTATGTGGTCCTTTTACAATTTGAATTTCTTTTTAAGTTTCTTATATTTTCTGTACGAACGTCTAACAATGTTTAACATAAAATACGGTATTTTAACGGGGAGAGGCAATTTATAAATGAAAGGAAAATAAAAGGTGAAATATGCCTTTTCTAGGTCTCTCCACTTACTATCTTCTTTTGTTTTTAAGAAATCAGATACATCGACTACATATCCCCTTCCTTTTTCCATCATCACATTTTTCCCGTGAACATCACAAGGAGTTAACCCTTGTTCCCTCGCATACTCTAAAGCCTCATTAATATCAAGTATTACTTGCTTAGGAATTTTAATCCCCTTATGAATAGCATCGTATAAGGTAATTTCTTTTAAACGTTTCAATACTATGAAATTTTCTCCTTTATATATAAGTTTTGAATAAGAAGGATGATCTCCAATTCTTCGGTATACTTCTGACTCTTTTTCAATTCCTTCTCCTTCTCGCACGTAAACTTTCACTACCCAATCTTTGTATTCTTTGTGCATGAATACTGCGGCATAATTACCTGTTCCTAAACACTTCCAAAGTCTAGGAATATCTTTAACTACTACAGGCTCGAATTCATCCTCACTTCTTATACTTACCTCTTTTAATAATTCATCCTTTATCAATCCCACAAAACTATTTATACTCATCATTCCCACTCCGGTTTTGCTAAAAGGGGGCCCACCCACATTTTAACGAAAATATACACTAAGCGAATTTTAGCATAAAACGAGTCATCTTTCTTCTTAAAATAAAAAGCTAACTCGTTTTATTTAAACTGTTGAATACTTAATATTTATTCCGTTATTCATAGCCAAAAACCGTACGATATAAAAATATTTCTAACTATTTTCATTTTTTCAGAGTCAACTGTATAGGGCTTTTCTTAGTACAAGTTCTCTTAGTAAATTACCTATACAAAATCTATATTACTCTATTTTATAATCTAAAACATTGTTTAGAAGTGTAGCAAAGGTTTGTTAATGGTTCAATTCTTGTTCCACTACTATCTTTGTTAGCTAACACTTTTATTGTTTTAATAATCTTTTGTTTAATTCCCACAATGCTGTTTTGTTACTATCCCATTTCAAAAGCGTTACTGCTTCCTCAAAGCATAACCATTTATAATGGAAGTGTTCTTTAGATAATGATATGTTTTTTGTAGGGACTTTAACTCCAAAAGAAAATTCTTTTATTACATAAATCTCTTCTCCCCAAAGGAATCCTCCAACTACATCCTCTACTGGTAGTGAAGACACAGAATCTAATTGTATATATGGACATTCTCTTGTAATACCAGCCTCTTCAAACGCTTCCCGTTTTGCTGATTCAATAGGAATCTCACCGTCTTCTCCGCCACCAGCTATTCCTTGCCAATAACCATAATCACTTCGGTTAAAAATAGCATATTGAATAGAATCGTCAGTTTTTATATAAGGAAATATCAATACTTGATATGGCGCTCTCATTACTTAACCTCCTCTCGAAAATAAGTTTTAAATCAATATGAATAAAGAGCCGACATCACAATTCTACATTATTAATGCAGGTTTATAATGTTGGCTCTCTATTTTTAAAGAATTTTATTTTTCATAAACAGGCTTACTCTTAACAGAGGAAAAACTGCTTATTCTCTGTCGAATTTGTTTAGCATGATTTTTCCTAAATGTTAGCAGTACCCTATATTATTCAATTGCGCCAGCAACGTCATAATCATTTAAATCTAATTCAATCGGTTGTCCGAGCGCTAATTTAGCAAGTTCCGCTCCTAAGTATGGACCAGCTGTTAAACCCGAAGCTCCTAATCCATTCGCAACGAAAATTCCTTCAAAGTTAGGTAGTGGTCCGATAACAGGTAAGAATCCTGGTGTGAATGGTCTGAATCCAACTCTCGTTTCAAGCATTGTAGCATTTTCTAAGCCAGGTGCAACTGCTAATGCCTTATGGAATACTTCATGTAAACCACCTGCTGTTACACGATGATCGAAACCAGTATCATTCTCATGTGTTGCACCAATTACGACATGACCATTGTCAAACGTTAAAATATATTGATCGTTTGGTGGCATAACAACTGGCATATTTTCTGTTGCTGTATTTTCAATTTGCAGATGAACAATTTGTCCTTTTTGGAATGTAACTAAGAAATTAATTCCTAATGGGTTCAAGATTTCATTCGCCCATGCGCCTGCAGTTACAATAACCTTTTCCGCTAAAATTGTTTCATCGTTTACTGTAACTCCAGTAATATGATTTCCTTCACGGACCAATATGGCATCGCCTTTTATAAAAGTTGCACCATGTTTTTTCGCAGCACTTATTAATGCATTGCGTAATAATCTTCCATTCACTCGTGCAGCACCACTAATATGAACAGAACTATATTCGTCTGATAATGCTGGGAATAATTTTTTTGTTTCTTCAGCTGATAAGCGAGTGATTTCACCAATCTCTGGGGCATCTTCACGTCGTTTATAAGCTCGCTCTTCCATTTGATCTAACTTTTTCTCGTCAGTATGTAAACTAATTGCACCCACACGATTATATCCTGTGTCCGTTTCACCGTCTTCTTCTAATTGCTGAATTAACGAAGAATAGTAACGTGCACCGCCTTTAACAATTTTATACCATGCTTTATTACGACGCTGTGATAGCCATGGACATACAATACCTGCTCCTGCATCAGTTGCTTGCCCTAATTGTTGGCGATCCACGATAGTAACATTCGCACCTGCCTTAGCAAGATGATAAGCAGTAGACGCTCCTAAAATTCCAGATCCAACTACAATATACGATTTCATTTCAAACACCTTTTCTCTTTTGCTAATTATATAAATATAAGAACATTCCTTAGTATAATGGAAGGAATACTTTTTTCAATGTACTCATCACAATTAATTGTTGCAGCATTGTGACTTTCTTAATCATCATTTTTTCTTCTTACGGAATAACTCAATTGTTTTATAGCCTTGTGAAAGGATTTCTATCATTTTCTCTAGACGTTTTTCACGTGTTTTTTCTTGTTTTACAGAAAAAAGATTACGTGCCCAATCTTTCTGATATCCAGGCGTTAAACTTTGATAAAACTTAAGTTCATTTGGGTGATTTGTTAATAATGCTTCAACATCTTTAATTTGATCTGCATAATCGGCAACACATTGACTCATAGCAGATGTTTTCGTTGTTTTTTTCTTTTCACGTTTTAAACCTACAACAGTAAAGACTTCATCCATACTTACCATTCGTGCAAATTTAATATCGCTTTCTCCCACATAACCATCTTCTCCAACGTTTAATGCCGGAAACATCTCATCACGGTGAATAAACGTACTATAACGAGCATTACCTTTTTTCGGATATGCGAAGAATACGTAACCTTTTTCAATTAGTAATTCTTCATTACTAATAATAAAATTCGTTTGTTTCACCATTTCATCAAGCGTTTCTACAAATATAAAGATAGCATCGTGTTCTTTTGAGAATGCATTTTCTTTACCTGTAAAAATGTCATAATCACTTGGTTCGTTAATAACGACCATATTTGTATACTTATTAAGTTTCAATTTATCAATAACTGACATAATAATCTTCCTTTACATTCAAAATTCATTGTACATACTTTTTCGTACTGTTCTAGTGTATTATATGTATTAAGAAAATCAAACTTTAAATCGTGTTGTTCTGCCGCAAAAGAACATAATTCTTTAATAGATAGGGTGGTTTTATGCCATATGTAATCCGAGATGAAGGGCTAGTTTTACAAGGGAATGATGGAAAAGAACCAATTTTTCATACATATGAAGAAGCTGAGGAAACATTAAAAACATTAACTATACCGCAGTTTCCGAAACATATTAGAAGAAAACCATTTACACCAAAAATAATAAAAATAGCCGCTTCTGAATAAGAACCGGCTATCTTTATTATTCATGACTTAATAGCAAATAAAGTATATAAAAACTCTTTATATTGATCTTCTGTAATTTCACGCTTAGTTTTTTCCCCATGAATAATTTCGGTTAAACTTGTATTCGTTAATGAAATATGGCCAGAGTTCGTCAACTTTACTGCAATTGGTCCCTTATTAAAAATAGACTTCTCATCTTCTATCACTCTTCTTTGAACATCATTTACTACTATCTCATCAATAATATGTTTATAAAAAGCATGACAAACTTTCCATTCTCCAGCAGCATCTTTTCTTTCTAAAACATAATTTCCTTTACTCGTATCTTTTCGTCTCACCCGGTACGAACCATTTTTTGAAGAAACAGACTCGCCAGTAAAAGGTACAGGAACAAGAGGTACTAACGAAGCTATACCTACATCAATTAAATACTGTACATTATCATAAGTTAAAATAATTGTTATATGGCCATCCTCAAGTGCCCATGCTTTTATATCATTTTTATACACCGTACCTAATGCCAGTTGTACATCATAGCCACAGTCTTTTAAGAAATAGTAAAAAAGAGTATTTAATTCATAACATAGGCCACCACGAGAGTTCATTAAGATTTTCTCTTGTAAGTTTTCTTTAGAAATTACTTTTGCATTACCCGCTATAACATCTAAATTCTCAAATGGTATAGTGTGTGCAAATGCAAAGAGGATTGTATTTAATTCTTCAAACTTCACTTCAGTACGCTTTGCAAGATTCAATCTTGTAAAAAGCTTATGTTGTAGACTTGTCATAGTCAGCACCCCTTAAAATGTATAAGTTAAAATAGTATATGCTGATTGTAAATTTGATGGGGTACTGAAACAATGTACATTTCGTTTAACTGTACCGGTACAAAAAGTCTAACCGACAAGATCACTTAAGATAAGAAGCTACGAATAGAAATTTAATAGTTTGTCTATAGGTAGATTATTATGATCGCTTAAATCAACAAAATACTGAAGTTGCCACATTTGGCTCTTTTTAGCTTGATTGCTAACAGTGGTATCCCAAACAGGATAAATTCTCATTGCCATTTTCCCTGTTTGACTTGGTGTTCTCAATATTTTTTCTTTAAGAAGAATCTCTTTAGGAAAAATAAATTGCCCTTGTTTATTATCAGCAATACAAGTGATTACTAATAAATCAGGAGCAGCTTCATAAGAGAAAGCTCTATTTCGCATATTTTCATCTTTCTCCCAAAAAGAAACAAATTGCCCAATTTTATTAGGAGTAACTTTTGATTTTCTAAAACGAATGGTTTTGTTATTTAAGTGGAATAAACATCCTGCATATTCTGCGTTTTGCTTTTCTTCTTTTAGATTCGTAATCATTAAATTGTTAGGTTTGTAAACTATATTATTTAAATTTTGGATTATATTATTAAAATTGTTCAAAAAAACTCCCCCTTTATCCATCTCTTAGTTTACCACAAACATCAGTTCTTCTATATCGTATATAATTATGAACTAAGTGAAATGGGGGAATTTAGCAGGATATAATTATTACTTTAATGTACTTAGTTTTTCAATTGCTTGTTGTTCAGTTGCTAAGTAAAAAATGTCATTCCCTTTATTACATTCATAAATAAAATCCTTTAAGCTTTTACTAGTATACATAGAGAAATCCCCAACAATAGCAATCTTTACCTTGTAGTTTATAAACTTTTGAAGGATATCCCCCGCAAGCCGTGTTTTTAGATTAAAGAAATCTTCACTTATTAAAGATTTATGGATAATAATATGTTTCGCATCTACCTCATATTGAACTGTTGCCATAGTATCTAATGCAGACTGAACATCCGATATTAATACCTTATCGTTTCTAATGACCGCAATATTGATTCCATCGATTACTAATTTCTTTATTTCCATAGTCCCACCCCTTTATAATTTACACAGTATGAGTAAAATTGTTTTACAAAACTTCGTATTAATCATAGATTAAATTAGCCTCAGCTATTAAAATCACATCTATTTTTTATTACTAATACGGTCAATGAAATTAATGATAGTTTCTCTTTTTTATATTTTTGAATATATATAGAATTACTTTTACTTGTTATAAAAATATTGTGGAGTAACATAACTTAACAAACTATCCAAAGTGTTAATCTCGGCATACGGTTGTATTTTGGTAGTATTCTTGATCTTCTGAGGGTTAAACCACACACCTTTTATATTTACATTTTGAGGACCAGCAATATCCTTTTCTAAGTCATCACCAACAAATAAAGTATTTTCCGGCTGTAAATTTAGCTTATTTAATGCTAGTTCGAATATACGTTTATCAGGTTTACTAAATCCCACTTCTTCAGAAATAATGATTGTTTCAAAATACCTATTTAAATTCGTGTTAAATATTTTAGCTTTTTGCCTCTGATTTGATCCATTTGTTATAATTCCAACTTTAAAGTGCTTCTTTATTTGATTTAAGAAATGAATAGTATTTTGGTCTATTGAAAAACATCTAGGGAAATTATTATTCCAAAAATCTTGGATGTAATTGCGTGGCAATCTATACTTCGGCGTGAATTCATCAAACAATGATTCTAAAACTGTCGTTTTATTACTTATGCCATATTCTCTTTTATCGTATTCTTTGAATTTCTGTAACATGTTGCTTTTAACTGCATCACTAACATCCTCATAACACTTTTCTAAAACAATTAAAAATAATGCCTCTACTGCTTTATCCCTATCAAGTAATGTATCATCTAAATCAAACAGCATCGCTTTATAACCCATCAAATAATTTCACAACCTTTCTAACATTATATAAATCTCTCCAAGTTTGTACCTTTAAACTTTTGGTTTAGCCAGAACATTGTTATGTAGTGATTAACGATTAAATAGAAACTAGATGAGAGAAATCCAAAGTTCTTGGCACACACTCTAGTATTACAGTAGCTTCTTCTATATTGAAATTCCTTTTCCTCTTTTGGTAAAGAAGCAAAAGTATATTTTTGCAAATTTTAAGAAATTACATACGATTCGCATTATTATACATTAGTTTTTCGTAAATATTAATCGTACATCAATTCATACGATAAGTTTTTTAAAGCAATTATTTCTCCATAAAAAAGTAATATAGCTAATAATACTTTTTGGTAGTAAACGTCCTATGAAGTTTACTACTGTATCTCCACATAAACTCCAGATAGTACGGCTATAATGACTACCAGAGGTGATATTATGAAAAACTATCATATTCTCGTGGTAGAGGACGATCAAGAAATTCAGGAATTAATTAAACAATTTTTAATGACACAGCAGTATACAGTGGTAGTCGCTTCAGATGGACTAGAGGGTATGACACAATTTAATAAGCAATCATTTGATTTAATTCTTCTAGATGTCATGATGCCTAATCTTAATGGATTTGAAGTTTCTAAAATGATCCGAAGTCAGTCAAACGTACCAATTATTATGCTAACTGCGTTGGAAGAAGAGGAAGATCAAATGAAAGGATTCGATCTTGGGATCGATGATTATATAACAAAACCCTTTTCATTTCATGTTTTGATTAGACGAGTCGAAGCTGTACTTAGAAGAAGTTATGATAAAAATGTAAATAATCATTTGATTTTTAAAGAAGTTCGTATCGATGTGGATGCATATAGAGTGTATGTAAATGACGTTGAAATTATATTAACGACAAAAGAGTTTGAAATTCTACAACTACTATTTCAAAATGAGAGAAAAGTACTTACAAGAGAAAATATCGTAGAGAAGGTTTGGGGGTACGATTATTTTGGAGAAACACGAATAATTGATACACATATTAAAAATCTACGTAAAAAATTAGCTATCCCTTATATTAAAACAATAAAGGGTATTGGTTATAAAATTGATGAATAGTATTGTGAAACTCATGAAGATGAAGCAAATTACTTATAAACTCTTTATGACTACATCTCTCATTTTGTTATCCTTTGCAGTATTGATTTATTTAACTTTATACTTCTTTCTCCCTACATTTTATGAGCAATACAAAACAGATCAACTTCAAACAGGGATAAAAGAAATCATTGATAAGTCTAAAGATCTTACGTTTCAAGATGCGATACCACTTTTTGATGAATATGCAAAAAAAAATAATGCGATGCTTTATCTTCAAAATAATGAGGGAATAATTAAATACTCTCCTTCATTTTCTTTTACTCAAAGTGGTTCGCAAACAACAGTAGTTACTAGAGCAACACGGTTCGAGAATGTAGGTACCCTTAGCAATTCATATAACGTTACGAAACCAATTCAATTTCAAGATGGTAGTTTAACGCTTGTAGTGTTTGCTACATTTCAACCGATTGATGAAGCTTCACAGGTTTTAGTACGCTTTCTCCCCTATATTAGTATCATTGTACTCGTAATTGGTATAGGGAGTGCTTATTTTTATTCCAGGTTTATTACAAAGCCACTTATTTATATTAATGAAGGTGCACAAAAGATGGCAAATTTAGATTTCTCCGAAAAAATTGAGGTTCGCTCTACAGATGAGTTAGGAGAATTGTCTAATAGTTTGAATGACATGTCTATTAACTTACAACAAGCTATGTTTGATTTAAAAAAAGCAAATGAACAATTAAAAAATGATATTGAAAAAGAAAGAGAAATAGAAACAAAACGCAGAGAGTTTTTTGCGATTGTAGCACATGAATTAAAGTCCCCTCTCACTGTAATGAAAGGATACTTAGAAGGGATGATATACAATATTGGCCCTTATCAAAATCGCGATCAATATTTAAAGAAAAATCATCAAATTATTGAAAGTATGGAACAATTAGTTCGTGAAATTTTAAGTGTATCGAAATTAGAACAACACACCTTCAAACTAAAAGTAGAGGAAGTTAATCTTTCAAAATTAATAGGTACAATTACAAAAGATCTCGAATTTTTTGCTTCTCAAAAAAGCATCGAAATAATAAAAGAAATTGATTTTGACCTTTCTATTTATACAGATTGTGCTCTTTTAGAAAAAGCATGTAAAAATATTATCCATAATGCGGTTATGTATTCCCCACATAATGAAAGAGTCTATATAAAATTAAGTGAGGATTCTAAACAAAGTCAAATCGAAATGCAAATTATAAATACAGGTGTCAATATTAAAGATGAAGATTTACAACAAATTTTCAAACCATTTTATCGAATTGAAAAATCAAGAAATCGAAATACTGGAGGAAGTGGTTTGGGGCTATATATTGTTAAACAAATTCTTGAAACGCTAGATATAAAGTATTCAATAAAAAATATGGAACATAGTGTGCAATTTTGCATGAGTATTCCATTATCTAAACATAAAAACAAACAAACTCTCCTTTAAATAGGACGAGTTTGTTTGTTTTTATAGTAAATATAAACTTATTAATAGGTTTTTCATTTAATGACATATGCTGCTTTTTAAATGGCGATTGTCATAAGTCAACTTAAATATTTACCTTCTACTATAACAGCAAAAAACGAAATTCCGCATAGCGCAAATTAGATTCTCTTATTTGACATGCATTTCATCTATGAAACTGAAAAGGAGGATGAAAAATGCATATTTGCCTCCATTTTTCAGATTAATTTGGAATTCTTTTATGATAAGCTATATGTAAAGATTAAACATAAAACATAAAGGATGATTCGTATGCAAATAAGACCAAAGATAAGTGAATATAACTCCTATTATGCAACGTATACCAACTTAGTATCAGACGGAAATATCATACATATTCTAGAACAACAAATGAAGGAAACAAATCTTTTATTAAAGGGAATTTCTGATAGTGAGGGACTTTTCCGGTATGCTCCTACTAAATGGAGTATAAAAGAAGTAATCGGTCATATAGCAGATACAGAAAGGATTATGGCGTATCGATTGCTATCTATCGCTCGAGGCGAGACAGCAGAACTTCCAGGCTATAATGATGATATGTATGTTCTTAGAGCTGCTTTTGATAAGCAATCTATGCAAGATCTTCTTGGAAATTTAATAGTTGTTCGCCAATCTACCCTGTATTTACTTAGAAGCTTAGATAAAGAAGCTTGGTCTCAAAGAGGAAATGCGAACAATTCTGAAGTTACAGTTCGTGCATTAGCATACATCATTGCTGGTCATGAGCTTCATCATCTTCAAATAATAAAAGAACGTTACCTTGGTTCTGATGCATATCCAGCAAGTTAATATTTAAAGAAAAAGAATCCTATTTATGTAGGGCTCTTTTTCAGTATTTATAACGGATTAAAGCTTAGAAACATGGCAATTAAATGCATTTATTTATAAAATTCACCACATAATATATATGCTATCCCCTCTTATTCTGTACATAATTTTCTTTGGACTGATATACTATAAATACAATAGTTCTGGAAAGGTGATGATATTATGTATGAACAACAAAATAATAGAGATAGAGATCAAAAAATGATGTTTTCTATGCAGGGAGTTCCCTCAAATAAAATTAACATGAATCAATTACCTAAATGGATTAGAATTTTTGGCTATTGTGCGTTTGGTTGGATAATAGTATTTTGTTTAATTATGATTGTAGGTTTAATTCTGCAATAACTATACAGATACACAGTTAAACGGGACAGCATTTAGATTATATATCTAGGTAATGTCTCGTTTTTTTTATGTGTGATTATCCCATGATACAGATAACCAATTATAATAAAAAGAACTTGTAGAATATCCTACAAGTTCTTTTTCAAATATTATTAAAACGGGAACAACAAACTATTTTAACATTCAGTACAGGGAGACCATTTTGGTTATGGCTTGATTTTATTATAAATCAAATATAAGCTTTTGAAAGAGATAGATTTTGAAAATTATGTGAATTGAACAGTTATGATGTTTATATTAGATTTCATTTACGACCAACTTCTTCTTACTTAAATACACTGCACGATCTGATTTTTTAGCAACCTCCTGTGAGTGCGTCACAACAATAATGCATTTATTCTCTTTATGTGCAAGTTCTTGAAACAGTTCTATTATATCCATTGCGGTTTCCTCGTCGAGGTTTCCTGTCGGCTCATCTGCAATTAGTAAATCAACATTACACGATAGTGCTCGAGCAATTGCTACACGCTGTTGTTGTCCACCGCTTAGTTGCAGGACGTTTCGTTTCGCTTCAGCTTCTGAGAGTCCTACCCTCTCTAATAATTCTAATGCTCTTGCTGTTTTATTTTGCACTTTAACACCTGTAATTTCCATTGCTGTTAAGACGTTTTGAAGAGCGGTCATATAAGTAATTAAGTTATAAGATTGGAAAATTACAGATACATTTTGATTACGGTATCGATCCAAACCAATTTTTCTAATATCTTTGCCATTATACAGTACATAACCATTATCCAGTCCACAACCTAAACTTAGAGTTGTGGTTTTACCAGATCCAGATGGTCCTAAAATCGTGTAGAAATGTCCTTTTTGAAAAGAAAAGTTAACATTATCTAGTATCGCTACATTTTTTCCATTACTTTCATAATAATAATCCAAATTTTTAAACTGTAAAATCGTCTCCATATCGATCCTCCTCATTCATCTTTTAAAAGAATTTGTTTTGGGTTTAAACGTAGAATAGATAATGCTGGAAGAAGCGTTGCTATTATAGCAATAGCTAGTCCAATTCCACCCATTTTCCCTACATCTTCTCCTGTTACACTTACATCAATTTTATCAATCGGATCTTCTTTTTGATTTTGTAGAGTACCACCAGATCCAGCCATCATTACAGTACCATGTTGCGAGGTATCTGTTTCTTCGCTTGCAGTAGCTATTTCATTCGAAAGTAAATTATCCCCGATATATTGAGAAACTTTAGCTCCTGTTGTTATGGATAATCCAAATGCTAAAATAGCGACACATACTACTTCTACTACGAACTGTGCCATCAGTTTCCACTTTTTCTCTCCAATGGACAATAGAATTCCCATTTCTTTACGACGTCCTTTAATTGATAGCATAATGATTAATCCTAAAATAATCGCACCTGCAATCGATACAATATAAATAATCATTTGAGAAGTCGAAGAGATATTTTCGATAGGACCAATCATTTGCTTGTACAATGAATCATGCGCATCTAATTTATAATAATTAAAATCAATATTAGATTTTTTTGCTTCTTTTTTAAATGCATCAATATATTGTGGGTCATTCAAGAAATACACGACTTGAACACTACTTATACCTTGATCCACTTCTAATTTTTTCATAGTTGAATGTGGCATATATAGTTTATTAGCCGGATCCATTATAGGAGGAGCCTGTTGACTCATTGCTTGCTCATTGGTTTCGTAAATACCGATAATTTCAACCTCAAGGGTTTCCTTCTTATCCCCTGATTGTACTTTAACTTTGTCTCCTACTTTCAAATTGTTTAATTCCGCTAATCGTTTTTCCATTAAAGCTACATTCTGATCCTTCATTTGCTCTGTAATTGGTTTTCCATCAATGATTTTACTTTTTCCGTTTTTAAAGCTTTCTTGTAATGCAGTCTTGCGAACTCCCTCAATCATAAAAGAAGCATTCATATCTATTTCTGTACCAGAGCTTGAACCGCCTCGCACAGCCGCCATTCCCGCTTTACCTTCTTCTTTTCCTTCTGAAGCTCCTACTAGTTTAAGTCCATCAGAAATACCGAAAGTGTTAGCTATGTAATTATAGTCTTTTACATACTTGGACTTTGCTAATTGATCTGTTTCTTTTGTATCGAGCTGCGGCGGATTTGGCATTTCTCCAGTTTCCTTAGCTTTTTGACCTAATTTGTCGAAATCAAGACCTAAAGTAACATCTGCACCAAGTTTTTTTCTTGCAGCATCCGCTGCTTTTTTTGATGCATTTTGGATTGTGAAACCTGAAAGAACCAAATTTGTAACAATCAGAAAAACTGCCATCAAAATTAATGATGTTCCTATCCTTTTTTTCATACTGAGAATTGCTCGTTTCATAAAATTCATTTTTTCTTACCTCCTTGATAACTTGTATTCTATATAGGTTATCTAGAGTTTATATGGAGCTAGTCGGTAGTTTAACTAGAGATATAAGGAGTTTATGTGTAGTTATTTACTTGTTCCAGAAAAGCTAGAACACAAATTCAAAAACGCAGCCGTTTTTGAATATTGGTAAGGAGTTATTCCGTTTAATAAATTTATATAAAAGGTTAAGATTAATTTAATGTATGTAGCACAAAAAATATTTACTGTGTAATTTCTATACAATAAATATAGAGAAACCTATTTGGATATCTATAATAGGGATTTTAATATAGTTACTGTATCTCATACAAATCACGTCACTTTAAAAGGTGCATCTTTTAATACGAAAATAAGCAAGTTAATATTCTCTTATATGAATAAGAATATTAACTTGCTTTTTAGATTTTAGTATAATTTATTTATAGTTTTATTTTATTGCAAGCTTTATAATATGATATACAAATTTATCACCTACTATTAGGAAAAGAGAATATTTTATAATTAATTTACACCATAAATTTTGTCCATGTTTTAAACAATATGTATTTTGGAGGAGGTTAATTTGATTTTTTCAAAACTCATTGATCGGTACGCTTTATATGATTTACACAAAAAAAGAAGTGTAGCGTTTCAGTATACTTCCCTTTCTAACACTTCATTAAATATAAAGGACATAGAATCTTTTTATAAAGTAAAACCATCCTATATTCATTTTGACATTAAGCATTCAAAACAGGAAAAGGAATACATGGCTGGGCAATTCAAATATAAAAGCTCAGTTCAATCCGGTGATTCACGCAACGACTCTGTAACTGGGGAATTATTCTTACATAAAAATGAAAATGCACCTCATGTTATCTTTGTTCACGGTTGGAGAATGGATTCTAACGAACGTGTGAAAAGAATATTCCACGATCATATGACCAGCCTGAAGTGGAATATGTATTATTTCACTCTACCCTATCATTTTGAAAGAAAACCCGATCAATCCTTTTTCAGTGGAGAGTATATGGTAAGTGCAAATATTGAACGAACAGTACAAGCAACTAGACAAGCGGTAGCTGATTTACGAGCTTTGATTAAATGGATTAAAGCAAATAAAAATGGCCCCCTGATTCTAATAGGAATTAGTTTAGGTGGATTTATTACTAACTTAACCTCTCTTGTTGAAGAAGAAATTGATGTGTTAGCATCCATTTTCTATGCAAATCGACTCTCTTATTCAATTTGGAATACAACTCCAGGTAAATTTATTAGAGAAGACTTGGAACATCATGGTGTAACGTATGATGATTTAATAGATTATTGGAAAATCACTGAACCGAGTCAAGCATTACCAAAAGTAAAAAAAGAAAATATTTTATTAATTTCAGGTAAGCACGATCTATATGTGCATTCTGAGGATACAGACTACTTGTGGAAATCTTGGGAAAGGCCTACACGATATATTTATACATGTGGGCATGCCGGAATCGTTCTTAAACGTAAAAAAATTGCCGCTGATACTATTAATTTTATTCAGAATCGATTGAACTCCTCGCACTCATCCAATGTCGTGCCTTAAATAACGAGATTACTAAGCGCATAATCTTATACTTGTAATGTTTTATTTTAACCAATCACATATATAAATCATCGTCACGCTAATCCATACAAGATTAAAAAATGAAAGATCCCCTAATGAAACATTAAAAAGGGAAGAACCTTGATGAGCTCTTCCCTTTTTGTTTATTCTTTATTGAATTGTAATTTAATTACAGTATGTGAAATTATGCTATATTAATTTTAAAAGCGAAGTGAAGGTTGTTTTCACTTCGCTTTTTTCATTTACAATCCTTATTAAATTTGCTCAATGCATTATTTATTTCCACATTCTTTGCTTTTATTTAATCGGTTTCTCTGTTTTTAAAACAAATGAACTTAATGCAGGAACTTTAATTTTATTGTCATGGACAACATAAAGTGGTTTACTTCCCGCCTGCTTCCCGTCTACTAGTACTTTCCAAGGCCCTTTCGATGGAAGTGTTATTTCAACCGCTTCTCTATTTGCATTGTGAGCCACCGTAAAGTATTCATTTTTATTCCCCTCTATTGTATAAGCTACCGTATTTTTCGGGGCACCTATAAATGAAACTTGTGTTTTTATTTGCGCTGCAGATGTCATTCGAAAAGCTGAGTACTTTTTGCGTAATTCTATTAAACCCTTCATATAATCTACTTCATTATTAAACGTTGCACGGCGCAGCCAATCCATCTGGTTAATTGAATCTGGAGATTTGTAACTATTATGATCACCGTATTTCGTCCGCATAAACTCTTGCCCTGCATGTAAGAATGGAATACCTTGTGATGTTAATAAAATCGAAGAAGACAATTTGTGCATTTGTTTTCGCACTTCATCGTTATCACCTGAATTAGTCAACTCAAGTTTATCCCATAATGTATGATTGTCATGCGCTTCCACATAAGTTAGTACCTGTTCCGGATCTTGATAAGTAGACGAATTTGTATCGTAGTCAATACCTGCTGTAATGCCTTTTTTAATACGATCTTCCATGTTTTGCTTTCCATTTACAAATCCATTTTCTTTCTCCTCAAATACACTACCTTTCAATCCATCACGTATATCATCGTTGAAATGTGCAATCCCTTTCATTTTCTCCGCATTTTTTTGATTTGCTTTCAGCTCAGCTGCAAGAGGTGTATTTAAATCCCAGCCTTCTCCATGCAGTATAATAGAAGGGTCAATTTGATTAACAGCTTTACGTATTTCATTCATCGTTTCATAATCATGAATACCCATCAAATCAAAACGGAATCCATCTAAATTGTATTCTTTTGCCCAGTATGCTACAGAATCGATCATAAACTTCCTCATCATTTTTCTTTCTGAAGCAGTATCATTTCCTACACCGGTTCCATTTGCAAATGTTCCATCTTCATTGTAACGATAATAATAACCTGGAACTAACTTATGGAAATTAGATTCAGCAGCGTTATACATATGGTTATATACTACATCCATTACCACTCGAAGATTATTATCATGTAGTGTTTGAACCATTTGCTTTAATTCAGTTATTCGAACAGTTGGCTCATATGGATTTGTAGAATAGGAGCCTTCTGGAACGTTGAAATTTTTAGGATCATATCCCCAGTTATATTGCGGTTCATTTAAAGTCTCTTCATTTACAGAAGCATAATCAAATATCGGTAAAAACTGAACGTGAGTAACACCTAAATCCTTTATATGATCAAGTCCTGTTTTTACACCTTCTGGCCCTTTTGTTCCTTTTTCTGTTACACCTAAATACTTCCCTTTCTGTTTAATACCACTTTCAGGTTGGATGGAAAGATCGCGTACATGTAACTCATAAATAATAGCATCTTCCGGATTTTTAAATTTTGGCTTTTTGTTTGCTTTCCATTTTTTTGGATTTGTTTCTTCTAAATTAACGACTGCACCTTTATCCCCATTTACAGAAGCAGCACGCACATATGGATCAACTGCTTCAGTCCACTTATCACCAATTTTGATCTTATACGTATAAAAGAGCCCTTTTTGGTTCCCTTTTAATTCTGCTGTCCAAGTTCCCTTTTCACCTTGTTGCATGTTTATTTCAGTACCTATTTTATCGTTCCATTTTTTATATGTAACTAACTTCGCTTCACTTGCAGTAGGAGCCCATAAACGGAACTTTGTATGTTGCGCGGTATATGTATTCCCTAAATCGTTACCACTATAATAAAATAAATTATCAAATTCCTCGCTACGAATGACTTTACCAATTTCAGTATTCGTATCAGCTAAGTTTTCTATTTTAACTTTGTATGTTTGTTTTAAATCAATTTTCTGTTCCGTAATTATTTTAACCTTATTAGTAATATCTCCACTGTTTATATCATAAGGACTAATATTCTTAATTTTAATGCCTTCAATTTCAATTTTCTTTTCCCTAATATTAAATGGGACATTAGTCGTTACAGTAATTTCATGGAAACTATCAATAGTTGCTTTTTGAATTGAGAGATCTGAAGAAGGCTTAGAGTTATATACTTTTTCATCACCCGAAAGAATCCATACTTCAGCACGACCATCCTTTATATTTTCAATCCAACGATCTCCACCATCTTTTTCCCATTCATTTGTTCGAACTATAAATCCTACACGATTATAGTCACCGTCTATTTTTATCTTAGCGTATTTTCCAAATTCATCTTCACCAGTAAATTCATAAGATGTACCATTTGCATTTTGACCCCATAACCAAAGATTCCAGTCTTTTGTATTTCCAAGCTTCTCTTTGTAATGAATGATAACTTCAGTTGTTTTCGAATTTGAAACTGCCCTCACACCCTGAAAGGAGAAAACAGATGATAACATAACGATTAAAGTAAGTAATAAAACTGTTTTGTTAATTAATCTTTTTGTAATTTGCACCACATACACCCTTTCTTCAAATATTACTAGCGATTTATTATGCTTACACTGAATAACACTTCTTAAATTAATCTAGAAATCTCTTTTAATTCACCTCCATATTGGCTATTTTCACGTATGTATTTCAATGACCTTTTAATACGAAAACGTTTGCATTAATAGTTAAAAAAATAGATTTGTGTATGCCCTCATATATTTGTAAATGCTAAAAGGTCAGGGAAATCATTTTAAAGCAATCGTTTGTTATCGCTTTCATTTTATAGATTTTCTATCAAGAGGTCAATATATTATTAATTTTCTGTTTTTACACACTTTAAACCTTATTTATTTGTCGCAACTTCTTACAGATAACGCACCTAATTATTGCTTAGTCAGTTTATTTTCAACAATACATAGTTACGTAAAAAAACAGCTAATATCCTTAAAATGATATTAGCTGTTTTTCATAATGTATTAATATATGAATGATGACTATATTTCTAAATTACTTAATTTTTGCTGCATCAAATGCCTTTTGAACTGCTTGAACTTCAGCTGTATTCGCACCATATTTATTAGTTGCCACTCGAATACATGCTGATCTCAATTCTTTGAAATTAGAAGTCATGTTTAACTCATCAGTATTTGCATAATAGAAAATATCAAACATTTTATCTTCACCAATTCCTTTAACAGTTACTCCGTTATGAGTACCGCCTTTTGCAATGAGATACGCAACTTTATTAATAATACTTGAATTAAAATGAACACCGCCTTGATCCCATCCATTAAAATCGTTAAATTCACTGTAATCATCTGGATAAGGTACTCCTAGTGAAGATGGAACAGAAGCTGGGTTTTCCATATCACGGAAAACAGATCCTGTTTGTTCTCCCATTGTCCAGTTAAAGTTTCCATTATTTACGTATTTCTCAATAGATGTTCCCATAATATCAGATAGTGCCTCATTAATCGCACCAGATTCCCCGTAATATTCAAGATTAGATTCGCTAGAAGTAACAGCATGTGTAAATTCATGTCCAGCTACGTCATATGCTTTAACAATAGGATCACCATATACAAGCATACTTCCATTATTAGCACTTAATGCATTCTGCCAATTCTTCGGATCATTCGTCTCTTCAGAATCCCAAGCGTGTACAACTGAAACTACCTTTTGTCCCTTATTATCAAAGCTATTACGCTTGTATTTATCTTTATAAAAATCAAATACTTTTGTTGCTAAGTAATGAGCACTTACCGCTTTTGGATCGTTAAATGTTGCCGAAGTACTAGTCGCTAATGTGCCAGGATAATAGCTTTCTTCTTTAGTAATATCTTTGTAATTCACATCATATGTTTCAATTCCTTGCCCTCTTGTATAATCAGCAAGAGCATATTTGCCATTACTTTGTTTAGAGATACCAAATGAACGAGAAATACCTAAATCATCTTTTCCTGTTCCGGTTAATGATGTAAGACTGCTTTGTTTACTTTTCTTTAAAGCTCCAACTAGTTTGTCACTGGCCTTTAAGTTAGATTCTTGTACCATATTTTTTAACATATCACCATTTTGTGCATTTACTAAATAAGTACCAGAAACATAGTTTGGTGTTGCAGCTTCAAATTTAACTTGGTATGCATTTTTAGCTTGTCCATTATTTTCATCAACAAAAATAACCTCTTTAACTTCTGGCTCAGTAATAAACTTGATATCGTTCCCGTACTTCGTATAAATAAATTGTTTTGCTTCATCTTTTGATAGATTAATAGTTTTTTTCAATTCTTCTTGTTTTAAATTTTGCGCGCTATCACCTGAAACACTTTTAATAACACCATTATTATCTACATGTGCAGTTAATTGATGGCCATATACTTCTTTTCCTTCGTATGTTTGCTGCATACGTATAAGTGTAGTTCCATCATACGAACCACGTTTTTGAAGGACTTTATAATCTACTCCTGCTTCTCCATTGACTTGTTTTTGGGACAGAGCTTGCTCTGTTTTCTCCTTAAGTGCATCCTTTACTACATTTTCTGGTGCCTTTTGTGACGGTTGTGTAAGTTCACCCGAACGGAACGATTCCTCCTGAATTTGAACTTGTAGCTGATCTGTTTCCTCTGCATGACCTACCCCATATGGTGCCACAGCTGTTAAAGCTAATCCTGTTGTTAATGCTACCTTAGTTAATGTCTTTGTGTTTTTCATTATTTCACCTCGTATAATTTTTGAAATAGAAAGCTTGTACAAAGTATACTGTCTATTTCTGTCGGAAAAAGAGAAAATACACAATTTATGTAACATTATGCAAAATTACATAAATTGTGGTCAATATTATAAATAATGAACGGAACACATATGAACATTAATTTGAATAAAAAAGAGTCCTTTTAGGCGCTCATCCAATTGGTTAATTATTAATTATCTATATTCATTCTAATAAAAGTACACTTACATCTAAATAACAACATAAAAACCCACTCTTTACTATTGTAAGAGTGGGTTTAATGCTATTAAAATAACAATTACTATAAGAAACCTTATAATTTATATTTTTTTAGTAATCCTACTAAGTTTTTTGTAAAATTCACCTTTTGTTTTTATATGCTTAAACTGATTTGGATTAATATTTGCTTTTTGTGAGAGTGCTACAATCTCTTCTTTTGTAATTGAATCTTTCGTATTTATAGATGCTATATTTGTGTATTTTCCGTCTTCTGTTTTTGGAATTTCTAAAATCCCTTTATTCACAAGATCAACTACAGCCTTATGCTCTGAAGAATGTAAATCTACACTAGTAATTTTCCAATTATGCATAACTTTTGGTGTGTATACACCGTTCTTTACCTCTTTTAAATATGTAATAGCAAGGTTACGAATGGTTCCACCTGTTTCTCCGAATGCATTCTCTTGTTTAGATGACCAAATTTGTTCAAACTTACGCCCCTCTAAAGCTCCCCCTTTTGCCTGAAGAGCCTCCATTCTATATGCATTCATTCCCAGCGTCATAACATCGCTCATTTTGATTGGTTTATTTGTACGAATAGAACGTAAATTTGTAATTCTACTTCCATATGGTTTTGTTAAGTCAATTTCGTATTTTACGCCTCCAAAGAAATCGTTCGTACTGTATTTAGATGCACGGCGGTTTTTATCAAAGCTAACGGTTACATCTCCGGCACGAGATGAGTTAAAATATCCTGCTGCCCATTCCATATAGTCTTTTAAATCTTTTCCAGAAATCTTATATACTGTAATTTCTCCCAAGGCATATTGGTAATTGTACGCAATATCTTTTTTCTTAATAGGACCTGTATCCAAACGGGCATAATCATTATCAATTTGATGGGCTACTACATCTGCTTTACTGTAGTAGAGCATGACTTCATGAAAGAAATCTGATAAAGGTGTTTCTTGAATCTGAACACTTGGAATACCCTTTATTTCATTTTCAGGAACAAGATTTCTACCCTTTAATTGAGCGACTACAACATTTGCATCTCCTCTCGCATATTCGTGAAAAGGTGTTAGTGATTCTTCAAGTGTAGGATCAGATAATATCGTTGTTCCATCAGCATTTTTTACAGGTATAGCGGTAGCAGTTTTATCTTTTAAAACCAACTTCCCATCTTGCTTTGTAAAAGTAAGATCAATACGTGAAATATGTGTTCCATATTTATCTGGCTCTGTAATAATTACGCCATTTACAACTTCTTTTTTTACAAGTTTATGCATGTGAGCCGCAAAAATAGCGCTTAGTTCCGGACAAGCATTTGCAATATCTTGAACACCAGTACCAGGGATACCATTCTCATTTTCTAATCCCATATGCATAACTCCTACCATTACATCTACTTTACCTTCTAATTCCTTAATTGCCTTTTTCGTCTCTTCTACCGGATTTTTCACCACTAAACCATCTAAGTGATCTGTCCCTTTTTCAAAATCACTAATCATTGGTGTATT
Organism: Bacillus sp. FG16; assembly: GCF_057809515.1. NCBI lineage: Bacteria > Bacillati > Bacillota > Bacilli > Caryophanales > Bacillaceae > Bacillus > Bacillus sp. FG16. The sequence goes on along the minus strand of NZ_JBMDKC010000005.1, from coordinate 70,409 downwards.
CATACCAATAATCCCAACTCTAATTCCACCTTTTTCTACAATTGTATATGCAGGAAGAAAGCGCTCTCCATTTTCCTTATAAATATTACCTGCTAACGTTTTTCCCTTATATTGCTCACTAACTTTTTTCAATGTATCTAATCCAAAGTTGAATTCATGATTTCCAAATGCCCAGGCGTCATATCCCATTGTATTCATCGCTACCATCATTGGCGATTGTGGCTTATCGTTGAATAATTCTACTGAGTTTCCTTGAATTGTATCCCCGGCATCTACTAATATGGTATTTGGATTTTCTTGACGGACCTTCTTTATAACCGTATAAAGCTGCGTCAAACTTCCACTCATATTTGCTCCATCAAGTGCATAATCCCACGGCATAAATCTACCATGAATATCTGCAGTACCTAACAATGTAATATTAACTTCAGATTCCTCAGCCATAGAGATAAGTGGTTTGACTATGACTGCTGTTCCGAGCAGTAATAGAATTACAAAGTAACATACATAGTTCTTCCATTTCATTCTTTGCATAATAATAATATTTCTCCCCTTTTTGTACTTTCGTAAAGTTGTTTGAACTTTAAAAATGTAACTTATTATTCGGGAAACTTCAACTACAAAAAATAATTTTGAAGGTGGTTCTGTTGCAAAAATAAAGAGAATAAATTGCATACATCCCCTAACAGAATTGTATTTTATCGTTTCCTGACAGAATACCCCTTCCTTAAGGGTGTGAAGTGTACTTTCAAAATAAGGACATATCATTCATCATCATTTTTATTTATTAAAACGGGCATATACAATATGTTATGATGATTAATTTTTTGAATTTCGTTGCTGATTTATTTCCTTCTAAATAAAAACACTTTCAAAAAAAATAACCCCGCTCTTCATTTAAGACGGGGTTACACTTATACAGAAAATCGGGTAGTTTCATATTTTCTTAAGTTTATTGGTTACTTTCAACTAATTTCATTCTACTTTTGTTTTCTTCTGAATCAATATGAATCAACCGTTTTCCCTGTTTATAATACGTATCAATAAATAGGGGGGATTTTTACTTTTCAATTTCACATAGCAATTTTATTTCTTTAATTTGTTCTATATGACGCTGTTCATGCAGATAGATCAGTTCTATCCACTGATCAAGGTGTAATTCTCCAAGAGCTGGATGCATCACTGATTTTTTCGCTAATATAGATTCATCTTCTATTGTACTCAGGAAATGCATCAATTCTTTTCTTGATTTGCTTAGCATATTGAGCATTTGCTGCACTTCAAATGGTTCTATACTTGGTTCAATCATTTCTGGAGCTATAAACTTTTTCGTTCTATCTAATAAAATAGTGTGAATTTCTTTACGCTCATTTTGGGTACTATCTAACTTTTTTAATCCTGACGAAATAACTGTTATAACTCTCTCATCTAATAAAACTAAATGATGACAAACTTGTGCAATACTCCATTTATCCTTATCTGGTTTCCTATTAAATTGAGCATCACTTAACAAAGTAATTTCCTCAACTAATTGATTTCTCGTTTCATAAAACCTGTCATTTACAAATGTATCCATGTGGATTCTCCTTTCATTGCAACCTACATACTTAAATTCCTACGCTAGAAATATTATCTTCGAAAAAAGATTTTCTTTCACTACTATTCCAATTTCATTTTAAAGCCACAAATGAAGTTATTTGTTTTTTTGTATATTTTTAATTGGCATAAATAAATCAACCTTTAACTTTCCTTCTAGATCTGCAGCAACATTATTTAAGCAAAACTCTAAATTATCTCTATCATAATCTGCATCATACTCACTATTTGGTAGCCACTCTGCATACATGTATTGATACGCTTCACTTAATTTATGAGGTTCATCATAGAACTGGTATAGACCATATGTACCTCCATCTAATCTTTTAAATTGCACATCATGATACTTTTCTTTATCGAAGTTTTCAGGAATTGTAACACATGCATCATGCCGGCACTTATGACTTGCAACAAGTTCAGGATTATCTAATGATATTCCGATAAATGATTGCTCTGGTGGATACAGTTTATTTTCAATTGACCAGTTCAGTAACTTCCCCCAGTGATCTTGCGGTTCAAAGTAGCTACCAGTTCGTCTTATATACGCTACTTCTAATGGTGGTAATTTTTTTATAACAACTTTCATTTACATCTTCTCCCCTATAAATACGTACACTGTTTATTTAGCTTTCTTTAATATTTATTCCTTCTTAAACAAAAAGAATTTTCTAATCACATAAAGTGAAACTTTAATCAGCGATGGTTTTGTTCATCCCCACTGATTATTAGTTGAACCAATCGGGCTACCAGTTAATGCGGGATAAACTTTAATTGATAACATGTATAACAATCTTGAATAATAATGTCCTATCAATTTATCATTAAATAAATGTAAAAAATGACTCTATTTATTCATTTTTAATGCGTATGTATGTACATTTGTTAATTTATTCGATATATTATGGGTATTGAATGATTACGTAAAGTGTAAAGGTCGCTTATATAACACCTTATATTTTTATATCCGTGAAAACTACAAAGTGTATGAAAATCCATTTGTCAAATGAATTTAGTGCGGAAGGAGGTTTGTGGTTACTTCATAGGGTATAATAATCAGTTTTTTACTGATAAAAATATAGGAGGCGACATAATGTTTCGTACGATTTCAAATTTCATGAGAGTAGCTGAGATAAGAAGGAAAATCCTTTTTACACTAGCGATGTTAATCGTTTTTCGAATTGGCACGTTTATTCCAGTTCCTCATACTAACGCAGAGGTATTAAAAGTACAAGATCAAGCTAACGTTCTAGGTATGTTAAACGTATTTGGTGGAGGAGCGCTGCAACATTTCTCAATCTTTGCTGTAGGTATTACACCATATATTACAGCTTCCATCATAGTACAATTACTACAAATGGATGTTATACCTAAGTTTTCGGAATGGGCAAAGCAAGGAGAAATGGGCCGTAAGAAATCAGCTCAATTCACTCGATACTTTACAATCATTCTCGCATTCATACAGGCCATCGGAATGTCTTATGGCTTTAATAATATAGCAGGTGGACAATTAATAACAGATCAAAGCTGGACTACATACTTATTTATTGCGACAGTTTTAACTGCAGGTACTGCATTTTTACTTTGGTTAGGCGAACAAATTACCGCTAACGGAGTTGGTAATGGTATTTCGATGATTATCTTCGCAGGTCTCGTTGCCGCGATTCCAAATGTTGCAAATCAAATTTATTTACAACAATTCCAAAATGCTGGCGATCAGCTATTCATGCACATAATAAAAATTGTTTTAATTGGACTCGTAATTTTAGCGATAGTTGTTGGCGTTATTTACATTCAACAAGCTGTACGTAAAATACCGATCCAATATGCAAAAGCTGTTTCAGGAAACAATCAATATCAAGGAGCAAAAAACACTCATTTACCGCTTAAAGTAAATAGTGCTGGTGTTATACCAGTTATCTTTGCTTCTGCATTTTTAATGACGCCGCGTACAATTGCGCAGCTCTTCCCTGATTCAAGCGTATCAAAATGGTTAGTTGCAAATCTTGATTTCGCACATCCAATTGGAATGACACTTTATGTCGGTCTTATTGTTGCTTTCACATACTTCTACGCATTTATTCAAGTAAATCCTGAACAAATGGCTGAGAATTTGAAAAAGCAAAATGGATATGTTCCTGGTATTCGTCCTGGTAAAGCAACTGAACAATATGTAACTAAAATTTTATACCGTTTAACATTTATCGGTGCAATTTTCTTAGGTGCAATTTCTATATTACCGCTCGTATTCACGAAAATTTCTACGTTACCACCTTCTGCTCAAATTGGTGGTACAAGCTTACTTATCATTGTCGGTGTAGCACTAGAAACCATGAAGACTTTAGAAAGCCAGCTTGTAAAACGTCATTATAAAGGCTTTATTAAAAAAGTGAATTAATTATAAAAAACACACTATATTTTAAAGACATAGTGTGTTTTTTATTTTATATAAACATCGCCATTAATTCTCGATTTTAAAATCCTTATTATTGTGCATGTAAAATACCTTGAAGTACAACTTCTAATCCCCAGCGGAACCTTTCTTCTCCACCAGACAACATATCATCTTTTAAGCTTACAATCATCGGATACTTTACTACATCTAATGTTTCGTACGAAGCACGAATTGCGTCAAGTGTAGTTCCCTTTTCTTTACGTGCTGTTTGTTCAAAGGCGACTGAAGCAGCATATAACAGTAGAATATCTACTCCCCATGCTGATGATTTCGCATTTACTCCTCCTAGGTGTAATTGGTGCAAAATCTGTTCGGTAAGAGCTAACGAATTTGGTCCAATTGGAATTGTCATTAAAGCCAATTCTGCCATTCCAGGGGAATTGAACAAAATTCTGAAATATGAATATACAAGTTCAAATAATTCTTTTTTCCATGTTTCATTTTTGACATCTATTTCTTCAATCTTTCCTAGACCATAATCTAATACAAACGCTCTTAATTCATCAGCATTTTTAACATAAACATATAAAGAAGATGGTCCTGTATCTAGCACTTTTGCAATTTTTCTCATACTAAGACCTGATATTCCTTCAGACTCCAGGAGGTTATATGCGGTTTTCACAATGATTTCTTTACTCAATGGTTCTTTTGCTGGTCGCGAACGACGGCTATTCGTTGTATTTGTTTTCTCTTCCATAGTTCTCCTTAATTACATCCAGTTTTATTGTTGTCCATGAAGTTGATTCATAAGATTGTACATTTTAATAGCAGCATCTTCTGAAAAACAAATTTCAAGGTTATCATTTGAGATAGCAGCAGATTGTGAAGAATAATCGTACATTTTTCCTTCATAAGTTTTGATTGCTTCGTTCAAATCGTCATACTTTACAATAGCCAGTGCAAGTTCTGCTGCATCACGCATAGCTAGGTTCACACCTTCTCCAGCAAATGGAGACATTAAATGAGCAGCATCACCAATTAAAGTAACACCAGGTGTACTATTCCAAGTTAGCCCCACAGGTAACATATAAATTCGTCTAGGAAAGATTGCACCATCTGCACATCTAATATAATTTTTAAGAGTTTCATCCCAGTCCTCAAAATATTGTAGAAGTTGACTCTTTGCTTCTTCTACATTTTCAAATGGAATCCCACAATTATCAAGCCATTCTTTATTAGTTCTAAAACTTAAGTATACTCGAATACTGTCATCTCCATTTAACTGTGCCAAAATACCTTTTTGATCCGAAAGTGCAAAGACTTTACCACGCCGATTAAACTCCGCTATTCCCGGATGATTTTCCGTGACATTTTGCAAATTCAATTCAATCATACTAATTCCAGTATATTGTGGTACCGAATCTGTGACAAGTGGGCGAATTTGTGAAAAAGCTCCATCTGCCGCTACAACTAAATCCACAATATCTACATGTCCATTTTCAAAATGAAGTTTATGCATACCATTTTCTAGAGAAACGGCTTTTATTAAATTATATCCCCAATGTATACATTCTGAATCAACAGAGTTTAAAAGCAACTCACGCAAAGTACCACGATCAATTTCAGGACGATCCCCGCCAGCTGAATCTGCTTCTTCATCTAAATATATTTTTCCACTTTTATCAAATAAGCGAAAATCTTCTCCCTCATATCTAGCAAATTCATAAAATTTCTCTAACAATCCTGCTTCTTTTAGCGCTTCTTGACCAGAATCATGATGGATATCTAATGAACCTCCTTGTTGACGACTCATTGGGGATGTTTCTCTTTCATACACCACACTTTTTAAACCATGTTGTTGTAATGTACGAGCTAATGTTAATCCTCCTGGTCCAGCGCCTATAATGGCAATTCTTTTTTTCGTATTTTTCGTTCTTTCCATCATTAATCACACCTTACATGTTTTTGAATTACTTGTTTTATTTATAACATAACGAACAGTGTTCGTAAAGTGCAGCGTTCGTTATTCTCCCAAGGAAATTATGGTAACGGCTCCAATAAGAAAAACATGCTACAAATTAGTAATAGCATGTTTTTTGTATCATCTATTTATTTAAGTTCTCAAAACACTTTAGTCGTTTCTATTTAAAGCTCCTTCTTTAATAGCTTCCCTTGCTTAAAATAAGCTCCAATTGTTGTACGGTTTGCTAAAAATACACCTATCAAAATGAAACAAGCCCCCATTCCCATTTTAGGATTTAAGGGTTCTCCTAATACGATATACCCTACGATAATTGCTATTAATGGTGATACATACAACCACGTCGATGGAAATACTGGGTTTGTCTTTGATAAGAGCCAGTAATATAATCCGTGTCCACCGATCGATCCGATAAATATGAGATATAAAATAGGCCATTGTACACTCCATGAAGTTAATACAGTTACATTTGGTTGTTCTACAATAATAGATGCGATTAGTAGTAAAATCCCTCCATAAAACATTTGAATTCCGTTTATAAGAAATGGTGATACATTTGATAAATCTGAAAGTATTTCTTTCGAACGAATAGAGCCTATTCCGTAAAATAACTCTCCTATAACTAAAACAATACAAGCAATACTCCATATGAAACTTACTTGTTGATGCATTCCTGGTAAAGAAACAAATATAACACCTATTAGTGCAATAACTAAAGCAACGAGTTGTTCCTTTTGTAATTTCTCCCTATTCCTCTTTGCTTGTATTAATAAAATCATCATTGGTCCCGTAGCAGACAGAACAGCAGCTAATCCCGAAGAAATATATTGTTCTGACCAATATAAACTTGCGAATGTCATAAATGTTAAACAAAATCCAGCATACATAATGCGTTTTGAAAATATATGTGGCATAATTTCTTTTCGCTTTAATTTAAAAATAATCATAAGGATTATACCCGCTAAAAAGAAGCGAATTCCTGCTGAAAACAACGGTGGCGCCCCTGCTTCAATTCCAATTTTTATCGTTAAAAATGTTGTCCCGAAAATAATACATACTAAAATGTAATTAAAAATGACCATTTTTCTTCCTCCTTTTTACTCTTAAAATGAGTATAGAGGGTATGGTGTATAACAGTGTATCGGTACATATAACAGTTACTTCAAGTTGTAGTTGATTCCCTATATATTTTTCGCTTTAATTAAATTAAAAAGAAAAATAGGTGAACCTATGAAGATTGTATTGCGTAAAGAATCAAACATACCGTATTACAAGCAAATATATATGCAAATTGTTGACAGAATACAAAGTGGTATGCTTTCACATGGTGAATCCCTTCCTTCTTTACGTTGTATGGCCACAGATTTACAAATCAATGTATTAACTGTTCGTAAAGCTTATAAACAGTTAGAAACGAAAGGATATATACGCATCGAACAAGGAAAAGGTGCTTACATATATAAACGTGTAAAGAAAGATTTCAAACCGATACCGTATAAATGGCAACAATCAAGATCTATTAATGTTATGCGTTCTCAATATGTAATGAATAAACACCGTAAATATTATGATTTTTCACAAGCCATTCTGTATCCCCGTCTGTTACCAAATCCATTTTTGGCAGACGAAATGCATAAATTGCTGGATAAAAATCCGATGTTGTTAGCAACTTACGGGCCCGTTCAAGGCGATTATGAGCTGCGAGTTGAAATAGCAAATTACTTAAATGAACACCAGAAATTAGTGACAGACCCATCTCAATTATTAATTACAAGCGGAGCACAACAAGGAATTGATTTAATTGCTCAAACATTATTAAAACCTGGAGATACTGTATTAGTAGAAAGTCCATGTTACAGTGCCGCGCTTGATATTTTCATCAATAAAGGTGTTCAAATCATTCCCGTTTCTCTTGATAATAATGGAGTTCGCTCCGACTTAATTGATGATATTTGTCAAAGTAAAAATCCCGTTTTATTGTATACGAATCCCACCTTCCAGAATCCGACAGGTACAGTAATGAGTAAAGAACGAAGAATGGAACTTATAGAACTAGCGGAGCTATATCAATTTTTTATTATTGAAGATGATTCTTTCGGAGAAATATATTTTGAGGATGCTATAGTCCCGCCCCCAATCAAAAGTTTTGATAAAGATGGCCACGTAATATATATAAAAGGATTTAGTAAAACGTTAGCACCAGGACTGCGTATCGCAGCACTTATTGCCGATGGCCCTATTTTTGAATGGCTATATGCAGTGAAAGGTTCAATGGATATCGGTAGTCCTTTATTAACACAAAAGGCACTTCTACCGTTTTTACGTGCGGAACGTATGAAAAATCATTTAGAAAAATTACGAACAGCTTTACAAATGAGACGTGATTTAACAATTGATATATTATCGCCATTAAAAGAACTAAACTTTGAAATACCAAATGGCGGTTTTAATTTATGGGTGACACTGCCTGATTCGATAGATCCCTTTACCTTATTACAAAAAGCAAATGAAGTAGATGTCTCTTTTTTACCAGGAACAGCTTGTCTATTAAATTACGAAACAAATGATAACCAATTAAGAATTAGCTATTCAATGTTAAACGAGAAAGATATGATAACCAATTAAGAATTAGCTATTCAATGTTAAACGAGAAAGATATGGCGATTGGATTAGAGAAATTACATGATACAATACGAAACAGTATAGGTTAGAAGTACTATCACAATGGCCAACAATAAATAATATCCAAAAATGAAAATGTGTAGTATGGGATATTATTTATTGTTGAGCTTTTTCGTTATTCAAATCTAGTTACTCTATAAGCTGTAATCTTCATTATCATTCCACTTTAACTACAATCTTTCCTCTAACATGTTGTCCTTCACTCAAAATATGAGCTTCTCGAACTCCTGCTTCATTAAATGGCACCACTTTACTTATGATTGGTTTGATTTTTCCGTTTACAATTAAAGCTGATAATTCTTCTAATTGTTTTCCATTTGGTTTTAGCCATAAAAATCCTGATTTTATTCCTTCTACTTTTTGTAGTGGTTCATGAACAATGGAAACTAGAACACCACCAGGTTTAATAATTCGAAAACTTTTTTCTTGCACTTCGCCACCTATTGTATCTAACACAATATCAAAATCTGATACTAGTTCTTCAAATTTATCTTTTTTATAATCAATAACGAGATCCGCTCCTAAAGACTGTAAAAATTCTTTATTTTTACTACTAGCAGTCGTTGCAACAAAAGCTCCAAATGATTTTGCGATTTGGATTGCCAAACTTCCAACGCCACCAGCTCCAGCATGAATGAATACACGGTCATTTTCTTTTATTTTTGCGTAATCTACAAGACTTTGCCACGCTGTAAGTCCTGCAAGAGGAATAGAAGCTGCTTCTTCGTAACTAATATTATTAGGCATATGTGATACTAAATCTAATTGTACTGCAATGAATTCAGCATAAGAGCCGCTTCCTATATTTTCAGGTTTCGTAAACACTTTATCTCCTATATTGAAACACTCTACATCTTCTCCAACTTCTTCAATAACTCCAGCTACATCTAATCCTAAAGTGATTGGAAATGAAAAGCGTAACTGTTCTTGTAAGTCACCTTTTCTTATTTTCCAATCAACTGGATTAACAGATGTTGCATGAATACGTATTAATACCTCATTATTCTTAACAACCGGTTTTAAAACTTGTCTTTCTTTTAATTCTTCAACACTGCCATATCGATCAATAACAATTGCTTTCATTTCCTCTCCTCCTTGCTGTTTATTTTAATAACATACAATTATTTCTCAAAATTTTTTGCCTTGAATTACCATATACTTATTTTTGGGGGTAATTATGCAAAAAGCATTATAAAGTAAAACTTTAATCATTCCTCACCAATCGGGCTCTTACTGCCCGGCAAACAGCGGGATGAATTTCAAAAAGAATCTTACACACATCTTAGAATTATTCAAAACTGTATTATTAATTAAATTCAAAAGAAATGGGGCTAACTTTATGAGTGAAAAGATATTTAAAATAAACGGTATTGATATATGTACAGAAAGCTTCGGTAACTCTAATGATCCCGCTATTTTATTAATTATGGGAGCTACTTGTTCAATGATATATTGGGATGAAGAATTTTGTGAACAGTTGGCGAACACAGGAAAATTTGTTATTCGCTTTGATAATCGCGATGTTGGACGCTCTGTTACATATGAACCTGGCACTTCAAATTATTCAGTAACAGATATGGCTGAAGATGCAATCGGGGTATTAGACGCTTATCATATTGATAAAGCCCATTTTTTTGGTATGTCATTAGGTGGTATGATTGCTCAAATTGCCGCTGTAAAACATCCCGAAAGAATTTTGACGCTAACTTTACTAGCGACTAGTGTAATAGGATCTGATAATAATACTCGCGATTTACCCCCAATGGATGAAAGGATTTTAACACATCATGTAAAGAGCGCAAGTATTGATTGGACAAATAAAAATGATGTGGCAGAGTATTTAGTTTCAGGATCTCGTCTATTATGTGGATCAGAACGAATATTTGATGAAAATAGAGTTTATACACAAGTAAAACAAGAAATAGAACGCGCAAACAATTTATTAAGTATGTTTAATCACGCTTTACTTCAAGGTGATGATGCATATGAAGGTGTACTTCACTCCATACAAGCACCAACATTGGTTATTCATGGAACAGACGATACAGCACTCCCATTTGAACATGGCCTCGCACTAATTGATGAAATTCCAAGCTCAGTACTATTAACTCTTAAAGGGGCAGGTCATGAAAATCATCCAAATGATTGGGAAAGCATAATTACTGCGGTTTCTAAACATACATCTGAAATTTAGACAAACAAATAATTAACAGAAGGGGGCACAAATTGTATTGTGCCCCCTTCCATTTACAAACAAAAACCCATCACTGTATTCGTATGTATAGTGATGGGACTTCTTATATTTTTCTATGTTTAAAAAAATGGACAATCTAATTGATCAACAGATTCCCATAATTTTTTTTTTGCATTTTCGGTGGATGTATTTGCTTCTAGTGTCATGTTTTTAAAAGGGTTTACTTCGACTTTTAATAAGGATGAAGGCTCCACATATAATGAGAAAACATGGCTACTTGGTAAAGCTTTTGAAACGTCAATATCTCCTACTTGTTTAAATAATTGCTGCGCAGCAAAAAAGAAGAAATTAGTTGGATTTGATTGTTTATTCAGCCACGCAAGCATTTCAGGTGATACCGATTTATGAATATTGATTTTTACTCGATCACCACGTTTATATCGCCTAGATCGCATACTTCCACCAACTAACTTATCGTTAAGTTTGTAAATCCTAACTCTTTTTGCTTATGCTCTCTATATTTTGGCGAACAAGTATAAACTAATAATCCTCGTGCATTTGTAAATAACGGATTATCTACAAAGATTACATTTTTGAGTCGTCCTTTTTGCTTTAAAATCATTTTTAAACTGTTTTTAATAATTACTGCACCCCCGCCATAAATAAACACGTATGGATCGTCTTTCATATCATCAATTTTATTTATAATATCTGTTGCAACACGTGCTGCTAAACCTAATAGCGCTGGCTGTGATTCCTCAACTAATAAGGTATTTCTCGGATGCTTATCATTTAAATAAATTTGATTGAATTCTGTAATACTATCAATCGTCTTAGTTGGATACTTCCGGTTCCATCTCGTAATGATTTGTAGTAACGTCTCTTTTACACCATAAGATAAACCTTTACTTAGTTGCGGACGGAAATTTACCCCTAATGAAACGACTTCTTCTGTCGTCCCTGCACCAATATCAAAAGAGAGTAGTGTTTTATCTACAAAATCAATTTCAGAAACTTGATTTTGCTCACATTCTATTTTATGTTTCACAACATTTCCTTCTTCATCGTATACAATGCCCCACGTCCCAGAAGCACCCTCAGGCAGGCATTTACAATACTCAATTGAAACATTAATTGTCACATCGCGTCCGTTCGGATAATGGAAAATAACCTTATGATTTCCCATATAACGTTTTGCATTTTCAGCAGCTATTTCTTGTGTAATAAGCTGCATAGGAAGAGCGACAGATAAATCATATCGAATATTAATATGGCTAGAAGTTGGACTTTGACGCATAGCGCTTACCGCCAAACCTGATAGTATTGTAATAACCATTAACTCATCCGTTGACTTATTTGATTTCTTCTCTACCTCAGTACCTTTTAATTGATCTTGAATGACTTTTTCTCCAACGATGTATCGTACATTATTTAGCATTAACGATGGCGAACTTATAGTCACATCAATGTGGTTTTCTAATTCAGATAATGAAACATCTACCTCATCTAAGAGTCCTGTCGGCTCACCTATATATAAAGAATAAATACTCGGAATAAAAATAGGGTCTTGCCCTTTCACCATTAACTTCAAACCGTTGTTTCCTGCATCTGCACCAGCTTTTAAAAGTATAGACATAACTACCCCCTAAATTAATCTGACATCCCTTCCAAATATATGCGAGCCCATTCTTTTACATTCAAATGTATTGTAATTTTTTACTTATCATAAAAACAAAATATTACACACTTACATATTTCGTGTAAAAAGCATTTGACATGATACTTCTACAATTTTATACTTATATTTGTAAAGAGTTTTTTACAATCGAGGGGGGCAATTATTTATTGAATACTAAAAAAACTATTTTTATAATCATTGTTTTAGCATTAATTGCAATACTAGTACATGGCACATATAAATACATCACTGAAGGTTCTATTTTGGGTGGTACGATTTTTGCTATCTCGTTAATACTTAGTAATTTAATTAATCACATTACTTGGGGAGATCCCCACGGTGTATCAGAAGAAAGTCAAGATGAAATGGGCCAACAAATTACATATAAAAGCTTTAAAATTGCGTATTTTGTGCTTGTAGTTGTAATGTTCCTTTTATTAATCTTCTCCGAAGGATTTTCTATGGGGGCTAATTTAGATGGCGTTAAAAACCTCCCTCTGTTCATCGCAATTTGCTCTTCATTCTTTATTTATCCTATTGTCGAACTCATAGTTGCAAAACAATATAAGTAAAAAGATGAGGTTTTCTACATGTAGAAAACCTCATCTTTTTATATTTACATACTCTCTACAATTGCTTTTAATTTATTCACAGTACGCCAATTCCTAACTGTAGCTGGTGTATGTAATTTCTGAAACTGGTTCATTAATTTAGAATTTCGAATGCTATTTTTGAAAAACAAATAAGCAACCTTCTCATCTATATAGCAATCTTCAAGTTCACTTTTAAATGTAAGCAATTGACTACTTTCCTCTTCAGAAAGTACATTAGCTAAAAAAGCAACATGAACACTTTCTCCTTCTAACAATGAATGAACTTCATACGGACATTGTTTAATAATATTTATAAATTCACCATATGTTCTTAGCATGACTGGAACATCGAAATCAAATTCATTTTTTATTTCAGATTGTATTCGGTCCTTTAGAAAGTTTATATCTTCCTCAGATTCGAACACGATATTACCACTTTGTATATATGTTTTCACTTGTTTTAACCCTATTGATTCAAACACTCGTTTTAAATCAGCCATTTTGATTACTTTATGTCCACCGACATTGATTCCTCTTAGTAATGCAATATAAAGTGTCATATTATTCCCCCACAATAAAATAAACTTATCAATTGAATCGATTTTCCCACTCATATTTCTCGGATATTTGTTTTAATTCTTCTAACATATCATGAATAGATAATACCTCAAATAAAATAATAGACTCACTTGAAAAATGGTGATGATAATGATTTGGTTTATAATCTTTTAAATCATTTTTATAACTCCAAAATTGCTTGTCTAATTCAGCAATAAGTTTAAAATGTTCCTCATCAATTTCATTACAACGGTTTCTCAATATAGCAATTATAGAATGAATTGTTCGTTGTAATATTTCTCTTTCACTTTGTGACCAGTCACAAGTCTCAATTGATACTCGAGCTAAATTATCTATATGGTAAATGATTTGCTGTAATATATGAAGTTGGTTCTGCATGGTTAAAAAGCTTCTCATTTCCTTCTTTGTATGTTGATGATATTTCCAATCTTTCTGCTCATATTGAACAAATTGTATCGCCTTATGCAATAATACAGTCAATTTAGATAAATCCTGAGCGGTCTCCTTTTTCATACCTTTTCCTGCAACTAATGCAGTAATCCATTCTTCCATAATATTTGCTGTTTTAGCAAATAGATCCTCTGTACATCCAAAAATCGTTTTCGTGTAGTGTGGTGGGAAAATGAAAAAATTCACTAAAGTAGATACTATAATACCAGTAGATGTAGTAGCTAAACGAATTAAAAATGCAGTGAAATAATGATCTGCCGTAATTGGAATCATAGCTACAGCAGTTAAAGTTGCGACTAATGTTCCCGCGTGTAACCTTAGTTTTTGACATGTAACGATCGTAAACATTGCAGCTAATGCATAAGAAATTGCTTGGTGGCCTAGGAAAAATGTGAAAGTCATGGCATATGCCGATCCAATTGTTGAGGCCGGAAAGCGAATAAGTCCTTTTTTTATTGAGTCTGTTGCAGTTGGTTCAATTGTAACAATTGCTGTTATTACAGCAAAAATAGTTGGGATGTTGAAAAATTCACAAACTAACACTGTAAGAAAAACTGCAATCCCAGTTTTAATTACTCTTCCCCCAACGATATTCCATTTTCTATCTTGATTCATTTTTTATATCCTTCATTTCTATTTCATTTTATATACATATATTATATATTGTTAAAATAAAAAAACCTACTACATGAATATTCAAGAGTAAGTTTTCTATCTCATTATTTCATTATAGGTAAATGCATTATTATTTGTTGGCCAATTGGTCCCATTCTTCTAAAACCTTTATCCTCGAAGCCGACTTTTGCATATAAATTTTGTGCAGGAATATTTCTTTCATTCACAGCAAGTACAACTTCATTTTTTATTGGAAAATAGCGTTTTACAAACTCTTCTAATAATAACAATGACTTTTTAGCGAATCCTTTTCTTTGTCTATTGTGATTAATAGAAAATGACGTTAAAAGTAAAGCATCCTCATTATCTGTGAACTCCTTTACTCTATCTCCCGTTTCCAATGCGAAAAGACCCACCGGTACCCCATTGTAATCTAAAATAACAATCACATTTTTTGTACGATCACTTTTTGCTTTTTCCAGTAATGCGCTTGGATCTGCTGTAAACTGAACTTGTTCACTTGGTAAAGTAAATGTTTGTATAACTTCTTTATATTTCTCCTTATACGGAACTAATTGAATTTCCCCTGTGTGTGTGTTCATGCTAAACTCTCCCATTTTTTAGCTTATTAACTTATACCTTGCTGTGCTTTTGAATGCACTCTTCCATCTAAAAAGGTAATTTCAACAAATGAATTTGGATCGTTTCCTTTCCAAGCAAAAATTTGTTTAATTTGTGTAGAATGTTCTACCCCTTCTTCTATAAGTAAATCCCCTTCAAAACCAATTAAATCTTTCACTTCTGTATAAGTCATTCCTTCATTTATGTTCGAGAAATGATTTATATTGATAGATTCTTTCTGTTGCCTTTCCATCACAGTAGAAGAAGTTGCTGTTTGATTTTTCACTTCTTTTCTCTGTTCACACGCTGTCATACTGAAACCTAAGCATAAACTAAACAATATACATGCGCTTTTTTTCATCATAACAGTTGTCCCTCCCATCATAATTAAACCATATATTCCCTTAAAAATAAACTGAATATTTAATATTATACTTAAAAACCTCGCACAATTAAGTACGAGGCTAATTTCATTTATTCAAATGATTATTTGATTGATCATCCTGTTCTTTTCTTAACTCTTGTTCTTCATCTTTTGGTAATTGTTTATCATTATCTTTAATTGGATTCGTTTCTCGATTTTCAATCATATCATTTGGAACTTGTGGCATTACTCGTCCCACAATAGCCGCTAATTCATCTAGTATACCTTCACCTGTTTTTCCTTTTTTAATTTGCTTTCCGATTTGTTTGAGGCGTTCATACGTATCAACATCTGCTACAACGACTGCATTAGCACCGTCAGGGTCATTTTTTAAACTTTCTGCAACAGAATATTTAATTGATTCAACACGAGTTCGATCAAGTTTTGCTTTTACGTCTATACCTACAATAGCATATTTTCCAACAACTACCGCTGTCGCATCATTCACACCTGGCACACTTGCTGCTAAAGATGCTAAATGATCTGCTGCTTTTTCATTTGGCTTATTTGATTTATTCGTATAATTAACATTTTTCATTGAGACATTTTTTTGTTCTGGTTTTTCGTTTGGATTATCTTTTTTTCCGATACTACATCCAGTAATAACGAAACAGAGCATCAACATATATATTAGGGTTTTCACTATTTTCACCACTTTACTATTAAAGTTTAATCATAAATTTTTTCAACAGCTTGCATTTTCTTTACCTTTTCCTCGGCCCCGCTATTAGCATTAATGAATATTTGGTACGTATCTTTTCCTAAAGTACCTACAAATTCATAGCAAAGTACTTCATTATGCAAATCATTAACTACTACAGCTTTACGTTCTTCCATTACTTTTACATCCGGATTGATTTTCTTTCTTGCTTCTGCTGCAGTTAGCTTTGCCGATGGAACTGTTCGTTTTTGATGTGACGCTAAATATTCTTTTGCGGAGAACCCTACGATAGAACCGTCATCTAAAGCAATTTTCATTTGGATTGCTTCTGGATAAATTCGTACTCCATTTTCATTTACTACATACGTAAATACACCAACATTATCATATTGTGAGCTATCATAAAGCTCCATATTATTAAACTTATGGTCCTTTAAAAATTTTAAACCTTTACTACCTGCATCGTTTAAACTAACTTTCTGTTCTTTAATTTCGCGGTTATTCATAACCCAAATTGGATATCCGCCTTTTCCGGTAATATCCATATAGAACTCATTGTTCGTTGCTTCATCTTTAATTTTCACACTATAGAAGGATTCTTTCGCACCTTTTCCACTTTTCTCTACATCTACTTTTTCATTTCCTTTTAAATTCAAAAACGATTTGGCAATTTTCGCCGCTTCATCTTTAGAAATTGCCTTTCCTTCCGCTTCAAATCCGCCTTTTTTATTTTTTTGCGCACTTGTAAAGGTCGGTCCGAAGTTTGTAGAAGAATATGATGTTACGTTTTTCTCTACAGTTTTCAATCCATCAATAATTGTGTTATCTGCTGGATCACGATTTGATGCAAGTGCCATTTCTACATCCATCCAGCGTAAATTATTTTTCAAAACAAGATGTTGTACTTTTCTTAGTTCATCTTGTATATTTCCTGCATTTGAATATAAAGTTTGTAGCGTTTTATATTCTTGCTCATTTAACGGCTCTTTTTCTAAATCACGAATGGCTGCACGGTAACTGAAATCACCGATATTCGCTAAAAATTCTTCCGTTTTATTAAATGGCATTAATGTTAAAGGAAGTTGTCCTACATCTGAGCGAGCTTCAGATGTTAAACGCCATACATCCGCTAATGCAGGTGATAAAGATGATCGTGAATTCATCGCAAGTGTTGTGCCAATTTTATCGTGTAATAAATCGACTTCGTATGCTAAATCATGGAATGCACGTTGATAGCTATTTTCCGCTCGAATTAAAACCGCATTTTTCTCTTGGTGCTCTTTATAGCCCCAATAGCCTGTTCCTACTACACCGACTGTTAATAATACAATGATAATACCTCGTAACATTGTCCCACCTCCGCTCTATTTACAGAAAATATGTTTACCGATTTTTTTAATTTGTGGACGAGTCCAAATCCATTTACTAGTCGCAGTATCTGGATTGAAATAATATAAAGCATTTCCTGTTGGATCCCATCCGTTAATCGCATCTAAAACTGCTTTTTTTGCTGTTTCATTTGGCGTTAAATATATTTGTCCATCGGCTACTGCTGTAAATGCTCTAGGCTCAAAGATTACACCTGAAACAGTATTTGGGAATGACGCACTTGTAACACGATTCAAAATAACGGCAGCTACCGCAACTTGTCCTAAATACGGTTCACCACGTGATTCTCCGTATACTGCGTTTGCCATAAGCTGAATATCATTTTGAGAATAACCGTTCGGAACATTTGTCCCTTTATTTTGAGGTGGTTTATTCTCTTGTGCAGTTCCGCCGCTATTTCCTTTATTCGTTGTTGTCCCTTTATTAGCAGTTGACTTGTCATACTTCGTTGCCTTCACGAGCATTTGCTTCGTTTTAGCTCCAGCTAAACCATCAACGGGTAATCCGAATTTCTCTTGAAAATTCCGAAGTGCCCAGTATGTACCCCATCCGAAAACACCATCCACTTTTCCCGTATAAAATCCGTTATATTTCAAACGAGATTGCAGTTCAATGACATCTTCGCCAGATGCTCCTCTTTGAATAACTTGATTAGAAAAAGCTTCTACATTCTTTAGTTGTATACTACTGACCATTAAAGACAGTCCTATGAACGCAAGTAAAACTGCTATTTTAAAAATAGCTTTTTGGCGCATAATTTTCCCTCCTTAATTACGGAAATGATTTCTTGGTTATGTTTTGTAAAAGCCTCGCTTTTATGTAAAGAAGACAAAAAAATCCAAACTAATATCGTTGAAAAAATATGTAAACAATATAAAAAAAGGATGAAAGGAGTTCATCATGAAGAAATCGTTAAAACGTGTCGCACTCGTCATTCTGTTCCTAACAACATGTTCAAATATATATACAGGCTCATCAATTGTTCATGCGCAGCCGCCGTATGCCAAATGGGGTAAACTTGCCGTAGAAAAGACGAAAGAACAATACCCAAAAGCAGAAATTATTGACTATCTTCATATAGGTAGAAAACCAAAAACAGTTCAAATAACTGTTGAAAAATTTAAATTGTGGTTACGTGAAGATGGAAAAGAATATGGTGTTTTTGTTGATGTAGAATTTGAAACGAAGACGGAGAAATTTATAAAGTTGTCGTTTCAGAAGACGAGTAGATAAAGTGAAACTTTAATCAGCCCTCACCAATCGGGCTGCCCGTTAATGCGGGATAAAATGAAACCCCACTGTTAAAAATGGAAACAGTGGGGTTCCTTGCATTTCTAAAATTTTTTCCTAAAGTTTCGATTCCCTAAAAATCTTACCAATATACAAATAGCGCCAATTACTACAGCTATCCCTATGCTATATAAAAGTACTTTACCATATCCACCTATTCTCGGATCTAAAAACGGATATGGATACCAATTCACGATTGGACCACGTATTAAGCTATATACAACGTAAAAACACGGGAATAAGAGCCAACTTGCAGCTTGTTTCCAAGTGATTTTCTTAATAGGTGGATTTAAAATCCAATCTAAAAGCATTGCAATCGGCATGATATAATGTAGCACAGTATTTACCCATGGTATTGCCGTTTGAAGTGACTCTTCTAACCCTCTTAGTAACAAAAAATAAACGAGTCCTGTCGTAAGTATATATACCGTCGCCGCACCACGAAGTATACTAAACTGTTCTGAGCGACCAAATGTAGCTGTTCCGATACTGCTTAAAAGGAGAATACATGCAACTAAAATGTTACTTTCAATGGTGAAGAAACTAAAAAAGTTAACTGGATTAAACGGCTTCACTTGTGCCCTAATTATGAATTGCGTAATAATGGCGCTACACGCTAGAAGACTTAAACATATTCTAAATAAAGATAAAGTTTTTACATCCCTCATACATTCCCTCCTTTTCTTATATATAATCGGAATTATTCTGTACATGCTCAATAAATAATTTCAATGGAACGAGCCCACGTTTTGGCATATGACTACTTATAATAGCTACTATTTCTAACTGAGGAATGATAACGATGTATTGTCCGCCGTATCCCATAGCAAAATATATACAATACGGTATGTGAAATCTTTCGTTATGTAATACCCACCAGTGATATCCATATGCACCGACATGTTCATATGTTTCAAATAGAGCCCTACTTGACTCGTCTAACCATTTTGCTGATACAATTTCGTTCTCGTTCCAATATCCATTTTGTAAACATAATTTTCCTAATTTTAATAAATCGGTAGATTTCATTTTCATACCGAAGCCGCCGACATATATACCTTGCGGATCTTGTTGCCACTCGTATTCGGTAATTTCTAATGGATCAAATAAATATTTCTTTGCAAACCGCTCTGTCGACATTCCAGTAGCTTCTTGAATAATATAGCTCAGTAAATGAGAAGAACCTGAATTATAATTCATTTTTGTAGCGGGTTCTTCAATTATTGGCTTTTCTAATATGTACTGCACCCAGTTCTCTGATTCTACAAAGTCATTTGGGAATACTACTCCATTTCCAAACTCTTTCCAATCCTCACCAGTAGTCATTGTTAATAAGTGATAAAGCGTCAAATCATGTTTTTCTCCAGGTACATTTTCAATCCACTCTGTAATCGGTGTATGTATATCATTTATATAGCTCTTATCAAGAGCAATACCAATTAATAAAGATACAATACTTTTTGTAATCGAATTTATTTTATATAAGTTATTTGCACATTCAGGTGTTTTATAGTACTCAGTTGTTAATTCCCCTTTTTGATAAACAAGAAATGTATTCACTTTTTTCTTTTCGAATTTATTTTCTAGTTGCTTGAAAGCCAAAAACTTTACCTCCATTTAAATAGTTACTCCATTTATTATATCTTGTCCCTTCATTTTAAACATAATTGTGCTCAAATAAAAATAAACCTGTCAGCCATAATGAACTGACAGGTTTATTTTTATAATTTCGTACGAACATTCCAAAGCTCTGGGAAGAATTGTTGATCAAGTACTCGTTTTAAATAAGAAACACCGGAGGATCCACCTGTTCCCATTTTATGTCCAATAATTCTTTCTACTGTTTTCATATGACGGAAACGCCATTGTTGTAGCCAGTCTTCAATATCAATCAATTTTTCAGCAAGCTGATATAAATTCCAATATTTTTTCACATCCGCATACACTTCCAACCATGCTGCTTCTACTGTTGCATCTTCTTCATAAGGCTGCGTAATATCACGGTTTAACACATCTTTATGAATAGGGAATCCTTCTTTTACTAATGCTTGAATCGCGACATCATATAGACTTGGTGCATGTAGCGCTTTATGAAGTCGTGCATGTAATTCTGGATCCTTTTCATAAATTTTTAATGCGTGTGGCGTTTTATAGCCAAGTGCATACTCAATCATACGATATTGATACGATTGAAAACCTGAAGCTTGACCGAGTGAATCACGAAACTCAATATATTCTGATGGTGTTAATGTCGCAAGAATATCCCAAGATTGAATAATTTGAGACTGAATTTTTGATACACGTGCTAACATTTTAAAAGCTGGTTGTAATTTATCTTGTTTAATAGATTCAATCGCCGCATTTAGCTCATGTAAAATGAGCTTCATCCAAAGCTCACTTGCTTGGTGAATAACGATAAATAACATTTCATCATGATGGTCCGATAATCTTTTTTGAGAAGATAGTAAACTATCTAATTGTAAATACTCCCCATACGTCATATTCTCTTTAAAATCCGTATGAATCCCTTTTTCCATAATTACTTTTTCATTTTCTTTCATATTAGCCAAACGCCCCTTTTATATGATTCTACTTATATTGGTCTAATAACGGCTCGAACTGGACTTCCATCTGCATCAGTTAATGCAAGTGGTAATGCAATAAGTTCATAATCACCGTCTGCTACATGATCTAGTACGACATTTTCTAAAATATGAATTCCATGTTTAAATAATTGATGATGCGCTGCTAATTCTTTATCATCTAGCGGATCAACTGATGGTACATCTACTCCGATTAAACGAATACCTTTCTCTGAAAGAAACGACGCTATGTCTGCACGTAAATGAGGAATCACCTCTGGAAATTCTTCAGCTTTTCCATGTGAAGATGTACGTAATAATAATCGTTCTACACCTTCTAAATGAAAGCTTTCTAATTCCTTTTTCCCGATGCTTTCAAGATTAGAAACGTCAATAATCCGTGCTGGGCCAACATAAACTTGAACATCTAAATCTAATACTTTCTTTCCATCATTATCAAAATGAAATGGTGCATCAATATGAGTGCCTGTATGAATACTCATCGTTAACTTTCCGACATTTACTGAGCCACTTTCTTCTTTTGACCATGAAACTTCATACGAGAACGGTGTGTCTCCTGGCCACGTTGCAATATTATTATTTAGCGGTTGTGAAATATCAATCCACTCTGATGTTTTCATATTTATGCCACAACCTCTCGCTTATTTTCAAACTGCTTATACTCTTCATTTTTCATAATTTTCTTTAATATTTGTACAGATTTCCACACTTCTTCGTATGTGTTATATAAAGCGACCGGCGCAAGTCTCACCCCATTCGGCGCCCTAAAATCTGGAATTACTCCATTTGCTTTTAGTGCTTTACATATACGTGCTGCTTCTGCATGCTCTAAATAAATGTGCCCACCTCGTTTTTCATCCTCTAATGGATTTCCAATTGTAAATTCGAAATCTTTTAATTCATGTCCAATTAAATTCAGCATGTATCTCGTAATATGTAAAGATTTCTCACGTAAACGTTCAATACCAGCATCTTTGAAAATTTCAAGTGAACCAATTAATGGTGCTGTACTTAATACGTGCGGTGTACCAATTTGATAAGCACCTGCATGATCAGCAGCTGTTAATGTATGCTCCATATCAAACTGTTTATCTTTTCTAGAACTAAACCATCCAGACAATCCTGGCAGTCTATTAAAATGTTTACTATTTACATAAAGGCCTGCAACACTACCTGGTCCTGCATTTAAATATTTATAATTGCACCAAACAGCAAAATCGACATCCCAATCTTTGAAATGATGCGGAATAGATCCTATTGAATGGCATAAATCAAATCCGATATGAATGCCGCGTTTATGAGCTTCCGTTGTTAAACGTTTCATATCCAGAATTTGACCACTTCTATATAAAACAGAAGGTAATAAAATTAAAGCGATATCATCTTCCATCGCATAAATAATATCTTCTTCAGAAAGTGTTCTACCATCTCGGCTTTTCACTCTTACTAGATGTTCATTTGGGTCTAATCCTTTTAGACGAATTTGACTTTGAAGTGCATAAATATCTGACGGGAAAGTTAATTCATCCGCAAGTATTTTTGTACGTATTCCTTTTGGTTCATAAAACGTCGCAATAACTTGGTGTATATTCGTAGTCGTAGAACCGGTTACAATAGTTTCTTCGGGTAAAGCTCCAATAAGAGGGGCTGTAAGTTTACCTAATTTCTCTGAAAGGAAAAACCACGGGTGCTCACCTTCTGTCCAGCCGTCAATGCCATACTCTTTCCAAGATTCTAGCAACGTAAGTAATGATTTCTCTGCTCTTTTTGAAAGTAGCCCTAATGAGTTTCCATCTAAATATATAGTACCTTCTTTTTTATAGAATTCAGTTTGAAAATCTTTCAGTTCATCATGTTTATCACATTCAAGCGCATACTCATAAGTTGGTTGAAATGGTTCTTTATACATGGTGTCACCTTCTCTTAATTTTCTTTTTATTCTAACTAATTGAAATATATCACCTTAATTGATACAACGTCAATGATATTGTGTCAGTTGACTTTATATATGAACTTCTTTTACAATACAGTTATATTTTCAGATATTTCAGTATAAAGAGGTGATTCTTTGAAAAACTCTACTCTTTCATCAAGAAAACACCGCTCCTTAGAAACGAAGAAGAAACTATTACACTCTGGTTACACTATTTTTATAAATAATGGATTTCAAAAAACGACAATTACACAAATTATTAAACATGCAGAAACTGGTTATGGAACAGCATATGTATACTTCAAAAACAAAGATGATCTCCTAATTAGTTTAATGGAAGATGTTATGAATCAATTTTATAATATTGCTGAGCGCTCTTTTTCTCCACAAACAAAAGAGGAAGCACGTATAATGATCCAAAATCAAGTTAGAGCATTCCTGCAATTAGCAGATGAAGAACGCGCTATTTTGCAAGTTGTAGAGGAAGCGATAGGATTATCAAGAGAAATACGGCAAAAATGGGATGAGATTCGGGAACGTTTTATAACAAGTATTAAACAAGATATTACTTACTCTCAAGAAAGTGGATTAGCACAACCTAATTTAAATAAAGAGATTGTAGCACGCGGTTGGTTCGCGATGAATGAATCGTTTCTTTGGACTATTACGCAAAATGATAAAAAGATTAACTTAGAGGAAATTGTGTATACGTTAACGGAGATGTATACGACCGGGTTATATAAATAGCACACCTTCAATAAGTAAGGTGTGTTATTTTACATCTATAAAAATATATTATCTGGGTATGGTAGCGCTAAAGTAGGCTTTTCAGAAAATGAGAAATATTGTAGTTTTAAAGATTCACCATCTATCGATTTCAGTTTTCCACTAGTAATTTCACATTCAAACACAACAACAATATATTCTACTTGATCGCCATTCGGATATATATGACGGAACCTTTCCCCTCCAAATACCCCTTTTTGTTTTTTTACTTGCACTTTCAAACCCGTTTCTTCCCACACTTCACGAACTACCGCTTCTTCTGGAGTTTCTCCAGGCTCAATTGCTCCAGCTGGCAAACTCCAGTATTCTCCACCAGGATATTGAAATAAGATTTTCCCTTGCTCATTTTTAATAACAGCAGCTACACTCGGTATTAGAATTAGTTCACGGCCTAATTGCTCACGGATTTTTTTATAATATAGCGACATCGACATATAATTCTCTCCCACTCCAATAATAAACAACTGTATTTTCTGACACCTATTGTATAATAATACCAATAGCAATTTCTATATAGAAAGGATAAGAAAATGACCCAAGTACAACTAGTAAATAGCTTTCTATCATTTTTAGGTACGACAAAACAGCCTACTAGCTTAAAGTTTTTAAATGAGCTTATTAAAGCTCATCAAGAAAAAATAAAATGGGAAACCCTTACTAAAATAATTGACTGGGAAAAGGGTAATGAAACAGGTAATTATTTTCCTTCCATTGAGACATACATAAACCGTATTACAACAAAAGGTCTCGGGGGTACTTGTTGGACGCACTCAATTGGATTCCATTGGTTATTATCAAATCTTGGTTTTAATGTTCATTATATGTATATGGATCCCGGACATTTATGCTTACGGGTTAACTTAGACCAACCTTATTATGTTGATGTTGGTTATTGTGCACCTTTATTCCAAGCTTACCCACTTTATGAATCATTTCAAGTAAGTAATGTAAGAGAAACTTTCACTTATGAAGTCTCAAATAATAGGATTAAAATTGCTAGAAATCCAGGTCCAGCAAAAATCTTACATACAGATCCAATACATTTATCAAGTATGAAAGAACTCATTAAAAAGTCTAACGATTGGCATACATCTCCTGTATTAAAGAAAATTCAGATTTTCGGTTATATCGATGGTATTCCAACTTCTATTAATGATAATGTTTTAAAACGATATTTCCAAGGTAAGAAAATAGAACAAAGCCTTACATCTTCTGAACTTAATTATTGGATAACAGAAAGATTTTGTATTAATCAAGAAATATGTGAAAGAGCTATTGAGATTTTCAATGAAAAATCTTCAAATAGAATGTGGCCATAAAGCATACTCCTTATGATCTACATAACTAACAACATCCCATTTTAACTTTTCATTAATTTCACTCATAAGTTCGGGTATTACTACTTCACCATATTTTTTAAAACATTCATGAGTTTCTTCGTAATTTTAAAATAAAGTTTGATTAAAAATATCGTGTTAACCCGTATTCTATGGTAAATAAAAAGAATCCATTTTGAAAAAGATTGATCAAAATGGATTCTTATTCAGCAGGTTTATGTTTTGATTTTATAAAAAAGTTTGATCATTTTCTATCAATGAAAACAATTAATTGACTATTTTTATTATGAAAAGGTCGGAGCAGGAAATTCATCAATTTTGATACGAAGTAAACTATAAGGTTTCTGTCGTAAGTCTTTTCCATAATGAAATCTAGGCTGTCGATGTAATTGGTTCACAATGACATACAAATATTGATCCGGACCAATTGAAAAAGTATCCGGCCACAAAATTCTCGGATCATGTGCAATAGTTTCCATTATGCCATTTGGAAATATCTTACGGATACTGTTATTTTCATAATCTCCAGCATAAACAGTTCCTTTTGCATCAGTGATCATTCCATCAGACGCACCTTTTTCTCCCCAATACTCCACATGATAAGGTAAATTCATGTCCGATATCGTTCTGTCTCTCAGGGCTTCTGTTGAGATCGAGAACAAATGCCGACTGGTTAGTGGAGCAAAAAATAATATCTTTCCATCAGGAGAAATCGCAAGACTATCAGACGCCAATCTAAATGGAGAAGTTGAACCGTCTTTGTTTCGATTCATTAAAATTTGACCTTCTACTTTCGGTAAAAAATAGGGATCGGGTGAAGTTGAATTTGCTCCATTTAACCGTCTAAACGCGTTTCCATTTGATAAATCTACGACGATAATAGCTCCTGGTCCTCTTGAAGAAGAATCCGTTATATAGGCATAACCTGCTTTTCCAACACGAAAATCAAAACGGACATCATTCAGATAAGTTGTAGGCAGGACAACATCTTCTGTAAAGGTATATACTTTTCTTATTGTATTGGTTTCTAAATCAACAGCGACTAATTTTGCCCCCCTTTAATAGGTTCAGAAAAATTTGGTGCCGCTGTATCTAATATCCAAAGCGTTCCCCTTCCATCAGCAACTACACTTTGGACACTGATGAAAGTCATTGGGATATTCTCGGGGTTAACCAAATTGGTTTGTAAATTAGGATAAGGCTGCAATTTATCCTCAAAAATTTCCGCCACAGTAAATTTAACATCGTCTCCCCATTTCGGAAAGCAAATGAAAATACGACCGGTTTCTGAAACAGTAACACCTGTAGGCATAGCCCCATAAAATGCATAAACTAGTTCTAAATTACCGAAATATTTTTCACTAGGTAACATGGGTTTCATAATATCCTCCTCAAGCATTCAAACGGGATATCTCCTATATATGATTTATATTTTTTCTAGTGCATGTTTCTTAATAAGTTTTTCTATACGAAAAGATGATTGAATTGATTGTTTTCGAAATTTAATAAGTCTGTCAGAAGAAAGGAAACATTTTAATTTAAAGGTCTCCAGATGAAGTAGAATTCAATTAGCAGGTAGCGAAGTTCAATATTCCCGAATCAACGTTAAGTTGGTATAAAAAATGGGGAAATTTCCCCCTTTAAATTTGTGAAAAAATGTACTTAAGCTAAACTGCCCGTTAGTTTAAGTGTAACACTTCACAAACAATCTTTTGAGTATTCTTATTATTCCTGTTTCCTCAACAATCTGGCCCTTTATTTTTTTAGGATTTTTAGCTTTTAGGTCTTGATAATAATTTTTAGTGGTTTTATTAACAATTTATATTTAGTAAATGTGCTTTTCATGAATTTGATATAAGTCAAAAGAATTTCCTGTCCAATATAACTACGTATGTTAGCCCACTTCTTCTTTATCCAGTCTACTGACAATTCCAACTATAAATTTATATTCAACCCTCCTCTTCTTATCTTTCTTAAACCCCTCTTTCGTATCAAAAATAAAACAAGTTTTCCGAAACCAAATACGTATGTATAAAGACTCAAAATAAATAGGTTTTATAATTCCTCGTTCTTCAAATTCAGTTCCATCTTTATTTTCAGTTTCCGTTCGAACGAACCACCTATTCCCGATTCCAATTTCAATGTACTTCACACACTAACCCCCATTAGGAAATTTCCCTTCTAACAATTCTATTATTTCCCCGGTAAGCGCACATTCCGACAGAACATGAGCCCGCAAAGAAAAAGTAGATTACAAAAATCTACTTTATAACTTATATTTTTGCATTCGTTTATAAAATGTACTACGGGGTACATCTAATAGTTTTGCAGCTAATGAAACATTTCCGTTTGTCTTTTGTAATGCTTCAATCATGCTATCACGCTGTATTTTTTCGCGAAAATTCAATGTATGTTCGGTTTTATTTTCAACTTGTAACTCAAGTTGTTGTTGATTTCCCATCATTGTTTGTATCAAAAGAGCGACTTGTTTTTCGCATATTTCCCGTCCTTGCGACAAAATGTAAATGCGTTCTAATGCATTTACTAGTTCTCGAATATTTCCGGGCCATGTATGTTGTAAAAATTGATTGCAAATACTCTTCGGAAATACAACATTCCAATTCTTCCGTTCGCAAAAGTGTTGTATAAAATATGGGATATCCTCTTTTCTTTCTATTAACGATGGAACATATAACGGATAAACGTGCAAACGATAATATAAATCTTGACGGAATTTCCCTTCTTCTACTAACCGTAGTAAATCTTTATGTGTGGCAGTAATAATACGAATATTTACTGGTACCTCTTTTGAACTTCCTATTGGAGTTATTGTACGTTCTTGTAAAACACGCAATAATGCTACTTGCATCTCTGGTGGTACTTCACCAATTTCATCTAAAAATAATGTTCCTCCATTCGCTTGTTCAAATTTCCCTTTATATCCTTGACGTCGCGCACCTGTAAATGCCCCTTCAGCATAACCGAACAATTCACTTTCCATTAATTCTTTAGGCAAAGAACCGCAGTTAACAGCTATAAAGGGCCCGTCTTTTCTTGGACTATTTTCATGAATCGCTCTCGCGACATATTCCTTTCCCACTCCTGTCTCACCACATACATACACACTAGCCTCAGTCGGTGAAACAAGCTTAATTTCTTCTAGTGTGTGTTGAAATGCTTTGCTTGTCCCAGTAACTCCTGGAAAAGTAATTCCTTTTATAAATGTGAGAGCAGAATATGTATTCATTTGTTCGTTTTCCTTTAAATACATACATTTCCCGATCATTCTTTCATTACTATATACTGGTATCTCTAATTTAGTTTCTAATCCATGGTGCATTAACTCTTCAAGTTTCATTCTTGACCAATTATTTATTCGTTCACGAACGCTCTTACTCGCAGAAACGATAACATCACGATGATTACAAATAACTACTTGTTCATCACTATCAATGACATCTAAAAAACGATGAATTAAGTGTAATTCATTTTGATGAACTCTTATGCTACATTCACGTTCTATCGCATGTGCAATTGAAGTTACCATACCGAGCATATATGGATGCGAAAATTCAATTGGACAGGAGAAATCTAGAACACCAATTAATTTCCCGTCATCATTATGAATGGGAGCAGCCGCACAACTCCAGCTATGAGATGCCACGGAGTAATGTTCAGTACCACTTATCATAATAGCTTCTTCAATTTCTAGCGCTGTTCCTATTGCGTTTGTCCCCACAGCTGCTTCCGTCCATTTTACACCTTCAATAAAATTAATATGTTTCGCTCGCTTTAACGTTTGTTTATTTCCACTTAACGATAGAACATAACCATCTGGATCGATTAATAATGCCATCATTTGTAGTTCATCAATGGTTTTTCTCATATTTTGTATTTGAGGGATTGCGATATCTAGGAAGATTTCACTCTTTTTCTTTTGATCTTGAAAAAAATTAGAAGACAAAATTTTCTGACCTTTATCCATGTGAGGATTCACATTTGCTTGTTTACATCGATGCCATGACTCTGAAATTCTTTCGTTTATACGGTTCGAATCAAGGACTCCTTCATTAATAAACTTTTTCCATGTATGTAAGTAAAACGGTGAAGCTAACATTGTATCATCTCCCTATTCATTGTTTTGGAGATCTGTAAAAACATACTTTTATTATAAAACTGAATAAAAGCGTTTTCAATAAAACTAGAAAGACGACACAAATATGTTAATAATTTGAATATCTTAATGCACTTCTTTATTCTTTTTTAGTAGCACTATATTTTGTATAATGGAAGCAAAGAAAATACATAACCAAAACCACTTTTGTGGATTACCGTTTATAAAGAAAACAATCACGGCTATTGCAAATAAAATAGTGGATGCTAAACTAAAATATAATTTTGTTTTCATTCCTATTATCCCTCACCCCTCTATTACTTTACAGTACATACTAACTCTTCATTTTTCATCTCTACTATGTACTCCTGTAAAACATATTCTTTCCCGCCATGGTTTTCATACCATTCATGTATTCTTCTAATATGCCTCTCGTCACTTCTAATTTTCGATTCTATTTCTTTATACTGTTCATAACTATCATATTCCCATATGGCAAATACTTCAGACGTACCATTCTTATTATCTTTCATCCAGCGTCCTATTAGCTTAGAACCATGCTTTAATTGATTAGGTAAGTTCGTGTTATTGAAATGATCATTAAATACTTCTATGAATTCATTTTTCACTACATAGTACTTCCTTCTGTAAAACATACTTCTTCACCTCTTTTATGAAAAGTATCAGTAAACCTTCCCATCACTACCGTATTATAATACTTTCCGTCCGATAGTCTTTTGTCATTTTTCAAAACGCCTTCTACTTCAAAACCTAATTTTTTATAAAGATGAATAGCTTTCTCGTTTGTCTCTAATACTTGTAAAGATATTTTATTTACTGCATTTTCGTCAGCCCATTTAATAGATTGTTGTAATAGGCTCTTACCCATTTTATATCCCCAAAACTCTTTTAAAATGCAAACGCCAAACTCCACTTTATGAGATAATCTCTTAAAATTTGATCCTTCACACCTTGAAAATCCAACGATTCGATTGTGCACTTCTGCAACTAAAAAGAGATTCTTCGTCTCTTCACTATCTGTTTTTATTATTTTTTGAAATCCTAGATTATCTATAAATCCCTCTCCAGCATCTCTATCCATATTTTCAGTTTCTCCATCAATCTGAACTCTAATTTTCGATAACTGGTCAGCATCTTTCTCAGCTGCCGAACGAATTGTATAAGTTAATCCATTTATATGAAACTCTTGCTCTTTTACAATCATGTCAAACTCCTTTCAAATGAATATAATGGCGCTATTACAACTTGTTTACCTTGTTTCTCAAAGTCCTGAACAGTTTCTTTACTAGCCTCTTCGTCAGTTATAATAATGTCAATTTTTTTTAGAGACTCTCCTCTTATAAAACAATCTATTCCAAGTTTATTATGCGGAACTAAACAAATATTTCTTCTAGCAATTTCACTTACTCTTTTACTAAAATAAGCAACT
This sequence comes from Bacillus sp. FG16, assembly GCF_057809515.1. Taxonomy (NCBI): domain Bacteria; kingdom Bacillati; phylum Bacillota; class Bacilli; order Caryophanales; family Bacillaceae; genus Bacillus; species Bacillus sp. FG16. Next base: position 39,041 of record NZ_JBMDKC010000005.1, on the reverse strand, counting down.
TCAGGTGTTGCGGTACTAATACCTTGTAATGAAATGCCTCCACCTGTAGAGAAATACAGATCAATAGAAAATCTACTTATCAATTCAGAGGCAAGTGTATCAGTAATATTCCCTGAAGGTTTTACTTTTCCGCCAATTAAATACGTATCAATATTCTTATATTCTCGTAGATAACCAGCTATTTCTATAGAATTCGTAATAACCGTAAATGATACTTCCGGTAAATATTTCAGCATCGCATTATGAACGGAAGCCCCACCAATAAAAATTGAATCACCTTCTTGTATATAAGATACCGCAACTCTTGCAATTGTGTCCTCATATATTGAGCTATCACTATAACGTTTAGTTGGTTCCGCAGCTAAGTTTCTCACTCGCGTAAGTTCAATTGCACCTCCGTGCGTTCTTTTTAATAAACCATCCTTTTCCATAATAGACAAATCTCTTCTTATAGAATCAATAGACATATCAAATCTTTCCGCAAGATCCTTTGCTATTACTCTTCCATCTGTATTAAGTAGTTCTAAAATTTTCTCTCGACGTTCTTCAGTAAACATGTTATCACCACCGTTATTGAAGGTTCAGAAACTTAAACTTTATTTTAATTATATGCATGCCTCTTCCGTTTTACAATATTTTCAATTCTTATTTATTCCGTTTTATACAGTCTTCTCCCTCTTTCTATCCTGTTAACTTGACAACCAAATAAATGTATATCTGTATATTACGCAAAAATACTTCCATTTACCTTCCTATTGATGTGAAATTATTCCTATGTTTTACTTTTTAATACAGAAAGGGATTACTATGAAATCATTAATCAAAACGACATGTACAGCATTATTATTTACTGGAATATTAACAGGATGTAATAGCAATACTACATCAAAACAAGAAAAGAGCGCTCTCGAAAAGAATGCAATGCACTATGGAGAAATAGTTAAAAATGAATACTATAGAGCGACAGTTGAGAATGCAAAGTTTGAAAAAATAGACAAAGAGCGGCGCCTTACTACTCGTGTTATGATTAATAATGTTCGAGACGGTCGACAAACTATTGATCTTTCGGAAATAAAATATTTCATACAAGATGAAAAAACTGGTGAGAAATATGAAGGTGAAGCTCATCCGATAGATGACGAGCACTATAAAAATGTTCCACACGAATTCTCTTTAACTACTGACGTTGTATTTGAACTGAAAACTTCACCAAAAGATTTAAATAATATGTATTTATACATAGATAGCAAAGCTGCGCCGTTAACAAATACATATTGGAAGCTTGATAATTTAGTATCTAAATAGAAAGACCAGTCTTATACGACTGGTCTTTTTACATTTATACATTTAACACTTTCATTAACACTTATATTAATTTTCTAATAACAACTTGAATAACATCAGCTAAACCAGTGTGCCCTTTCCCTTCAACTCGCTCTTGTTCTCCATTAAAGAAATGAATTATCTTATGTTCTTCACACCAAGTAAGGATATCAATTGGATCATACAGCATATCAACATCTTTTGGTCCACCAGTACCATAGTTTATTTGTTTTTTTGAGTAAACTTCAAACATAATTAATCCACCAGGCTTTATCGTTTGTATCATTTTACCTAATATCATTTTTTTATAATCATCATGAAAATGTCCAAATACCATAATTGCTGCATCATATTCATTTTCTGGCAAACTATCAGCTAATAAATCTACTTTTTTTGTATGCACGTTTACGTTATGCTTCTCTGCCAATTTTTTTGTCTTTTCTAATCCATCTTCCGAATAATCAATAGCTGTTACTTCGTTCCCTTGTCTTGCTAGAAATACAGCATTTCTACCTTCTCCCTCCGCAAATGCTATTACTTTATTGTGATTTGCTAAACGAAATGCTTGTTCTTTAATAAATGTATTAGGTTCTTCCCCGTAAAAATATTCATCTGATTTATATCGATCATTCCAAAAATTATTCATCATCTTCTCTCCTTCTACATATCATTTTCTAACTACAATTAAAGATATTAAAGAGCCTTTTTATCCTTAATTAATTTAAAAATAAAAGCAGATTAAAAATCCACTTTTATTTTTTTCGCAAGATCTACGATTTTTTGATTTCTTAACTCTTCTTCCATTTTCTCTTCTGCTGCGAGCATTGCCTCATTAATTAAACATCCAGGTTTGTCATGTAAACAACAGTCAAACAATGATGTTTTCCCTTCAATTGCATGTATAATATCTAAAAATGAAATATCTTCCCAATTCTTACTAAGCGAGTAACCGCCCTTTGGACCAGATGATGAATGTATCATCCCTTCCTTTGTCAACTTAGTTAGTATTTTAGACAAGTACGTTGGTGAAACATTTTGCATTTCTGCTAATTGGTGAACACTAACTAACTTATTTGGTGTGGCCTTTGCCAGAAAAAGCATTGTATGAAGAGCATAATTTGTAGCTTTAGAATATTTCATAGTACAGCTCCTATTGTAGACTTCATGTATCTACAATAACTTTGTTTTTTTATTATGTCAAACGTTTGTAATACTCCATACAACATTATTTCTTCACAAGTAATACATCTGCTGCGCAAATCGTCACTTCTCTAAATGGAGAGTCAAATAAAACACCTAGTTCAAAACCATCTTCAGTAAGAGCTATTTCATGATATAGCCACCAAGCACTTTCAAAGTTTTCCGGCATAGAACACTTTGTTACTCCTATAAAGATTACTTCAAGTTTATCAAATTCACTAAAAGTACCACTGCAATCTAATACGATAGACAAAGTATCTTCTGATTCTCTCTTTATTACTTTCATTACACTATCGTGTAGTGATGTCTTGTGTAACTGAGCGACATTTGACGGAAGTTTTTTCTCAATGGAATTAAAATATTCTACGTATGATTGATCTAATTGTGCCACTCTTTTCTCATAATCTGTTGTCCACTCTTGCATACGTTTTTTCAGTTCACCTGATGGGTATTCTGAATTAATTGTTATGTTTTGTATAATTGAGTATATCGATTCAGGAAGGAATTTTAATAAATCTATTTTCCTTTCCTCTATTTCTTCCTTTAAACTTTGTATATCCATTTCCGACCATTCTTTTATAGACTCTATAAAACTTACAAATTCTAAAACTTGCATTTTTTTATACCATTCTCTTGTAAAATATTTCAATGACACCTCTCCTAAAATATCTTTACATCCAGTAAAAGCAATACATTCACTTATTATATCATTCCAATAACCATTTTTTCTAAAGAAATAATGTAAAAATGTAAATATTCCGCCTATTATTTCTAAAACTTCAGAATATTTACAAAAGTATAAAATTAGAATACATTTTAGCTGTACAAGATTCACCTGTACAAAAATTTAAACAAAAAGGGATGGTTATATGTTGAAGAAATTAGTAGCAGGGACATTAGTAGCGGGTTTTGCATTAACTGGAGGACTAGGTGCAGTAAGTGCTGAGGAAAAAAGTAACACAATTAAGTCATTTGATTATTTAAAAGTGGATGAACAAAATGTTAATTCATTTGCAAAATTAAGTGATCAGGATAAGAAAGATATCCAAATTACTATGGTATTACCTAAGCAAAATGAAAATGGAGATTGGCTAGCTTATGGTTTTACTAGCCGCGAAACATTGGATGCGTATATTGCAAAGGATAAAAAAGCAATTAAAAATAATATTAATCCTTTAGGTAGCGGTGCTGGTAGTACTGATTTTTACGAACATAAAGATAAAGGTGGTCAATATATTTACTGGAGCAGCGGCTTTAAAAACTTACCATCTAGCTGGAATGACAGAATTTCTTCTGTAAGTACAGCCTCACCTTCTGCAAGTTATTCAACGACACTTTGGGAGCACACTTCAACACAAGGATATGGAAAAGGTGTTATATTTAAACACGCTGATTGGTATGGTAAAACTGCTAATTTAGCTCCTGATTGGAACGATATTACTTCAGCGATTGAAATTAAATAGTAATAAGATATTTAATTTCTTCTATAAAAATTCAAACCACTATTCTCTCTTTCATTTAGAGAATAGTGGTTTATCATATTTCCATTTAAGCATGTACAGCATGTCCTACCGCTTGCATTAACGCTTCATGAATTGCTTCTGATAAAGTAGGGTGTGCTGCAATATAATCTCTCATTATATCAGCGGTAACTTCTGTATGAATCATTACGGTTCCTTGACCAATAAGTTCAGTTGCATGAGGACCGATAATAGAAATCCCTACAATTTCTTGGTATTTAGGTTCTACAATGACTTTTACTTTACCTACTTGTTCTCCTAAAATAAGAGCTTTTCCGTTCGCTGTAAAAGGAAATTCTCCGATGAGAATATCATCATATTGTTCTCTTGCACCTTTTTCACTTAACCCGACACTAGCTATTTCTGGAGTTGTGTATATACAACGGGGTACAGCGCGATAATTTACTTTCACGTCTTCTCCGCTTGCGTGTAATGCTGCTGTCGTTCCTTCATGGAAGGCAACGTGAGCAAGCTGAATTCCACCGATCACATCACCAGCTGCGTAAATATGCGATATGTTCGTTTGCATATGTTCATTCACAGCAATCCCTTTATTTGAAAACTGAACTCCTGCCTTTTCTAATCCTAATTGTTGCACTCGTGGTTTTCTTCCTACAGAAACAAGAACAAATTCTGGAGTTACTTCGTGAGTAATTCCCTCGTATTCAAATGAAGCTTGCTTCTTATAGTTATTTAAACCTTTTAAAACTGCTCCCGTAAAAATTTTCACCCCATCTTTTTCTAATTTCTCTCTTAAAGTATTCGCGATATCTTCATCTTCACCAGGTATTAATTGCGGTGCCATCTCAACTATCGATACTTTTGTGCCAAGTCTACTATAAATACTTGCAAACTCGCATCCTATTACACCACCGCCAACGATTAACAATGAAGATGGTACACTCTCAAGAGACATTGCATGGCTACTATTTAAAATCCATTTTCCATCGAACGGAGCGAATGGTAATTCTGTAGGCTTGGAACCAGCTGCGATAATAAAGCTCTCTCCATCGATTAATTCTTCTTTATTTTCTTGTACAACTCGCACACGATGATCCGTTTCGAATTTCGCTTTTCCTTTTATAACTTTAATTTTATTTTTCTTCATTAAATATTGTATTCCTTGGACAAGTTGCATTACGATTTGTGATTTCCTCGCCTGTATTTGATCCCAATCAATTGAGATATTTTCTGTATTAATCGTAACTCCATAAGCATTCGCTTTTCTCACAATGTCATGTACTTCAGCACTTTCTAACAGTGATTTCGTCGGCATACACCCAACATTTAAACATGTTCCACCAAGGTCAGCTTCATCAATAAGAGTGACATCTTTGCCATTTTGAGCCGCGGTAATCGCTGCTACATAGCCAGCAGGTCCGCCCCCAATAACAACTAATTTACCCATTCTCTCACCTTCTCTTTATAAAAGAATTGTTATAGGTTCTTCTAAATAATGTTTAATTGTGCGTAAAAATGCAGCTGCTGGTGCACCGTCTAGTACACGATGATCGAATGTTAAACTTAAAGGTAACATACTACCTTTTTTCAATTTTTCCCCTTTATATACAGGAACATGTTCAATTGCACCTACACCTAAAATACCAGTTTCAGGTGTATTTAATACCGGCGTAAAATATTCAATACCAAAGCTACCTAAATTACTAATTGTAAATGTCGTTCCGTGCATATCATCACTACTTAAGCTACCTGCTCGTGCCTGTTGTGCCACATTCTTAATCTCTTTAGACAACTCTACTAAAGATAAATTATTTGCAAAGCGAATAGCTGGAACGACTAACCCTTTTTCTAATGCGACTGCCATGCCTAAATGCACATGTTCAAATTGATGAATTGCATCATCTATATAAGCGCTGTTCATTTCTTTATGCTCTCCAAGTGCTAATACAACAGCACGCGAGACGAAATCCGTAATGGTTAATTTATTATCATATCTTTTTTGTACAACTTCCGTTATTTCTTTATGTAAAGCAACTAAATCTGTTACATCTACTTTCATCGTTAACGTTAATTGTGCACTATTTTGTAAGCTTGCGTGCATACGATTTGCGATTGCTTTACGCATACCAGTAACAGGAATCACTTTACTTTCTTCTTGTTCAGATATTTCCGGAACGTTTACTCTTACCTCAAGTGCTTTTAATACATCTACCTTTGTAATCCTTCTGCCAGGACCTGTACCAACTAATGCCTTGATATCCAGATTTTCAGACTTTGCAATTTTCTTCGCTACAGGTGAAATTTTAATTCTTTGCTTCGATACTTCTTTCCCATTTGCTTCTTGATTTTGTACATTTTGTACTTCTATATTAGATGTTTTTTCTTCTACAACATGTGTGCTTTCCTGCATTTCTACTTTTTCATTCGGTTTACCGATGTAGCAAATTACAGTACCAGGCGGTACTCCTTCATCTTCACTTACAGCTATATCAAGTACCGTACCATCAGCTGGCGCTTCAATTTCTGTTTCAATTTTTTCTGAGTTAATACTAGCGATCAGTTCTCCTTTTGCTACATTATCGCCTGCTTTAATATTCCAGCTCGTAATAATACCTTCTTTCATCGCCATACCTAACTTCGGCATTACAACTTCTACAGCCATGTGTCTCTCTCCCTTCTCATCATTTTATTACACATGTAATAAAGATTGGTCTCCGATCATTTCTGATACAGTTTCAATTACTTTTTCTGGCGTTGGCAAATACAACTTTTCAAGTGGTGGTGAGAACGGAACAGGTGTATGTGGTGCTGTAATTCGTTTAATAGGTGCATCTAACAAATCAAAACCTTTATCCGCTACAATTGCCGCAATATCTGTTGCGATACTACATCTAGGATTCGCTTCGTCAATGACGATAAGACGATTTGTTTTTTCAACAGATGATAAAATAGTATCTTCATCAAGCGGTGATAAAGATCGTGGATCAATTACTTCTACTTCAATCCCCTTTTTCGATAATTGCTTTGCAGCTGCAAGCGCTGTATGAACTTGCTTTCCGATTGCGACAATTGTTACATCAGAACCTTCCCGTTTAATATCTGCTTTTCCTAATGGAATTGTATAGTATCCTTCTGGCACTTCACCTTTCATATTGTAAAGTGTTTTATCCTCAAAGAAGATTACTGGATCATCATCTTCAATTGCCGCTAATAATAAGCCTTTTGCATCATACGGTGTGGAAGGAACAACAACTTTAATACCTGGTATGCTCGTAAATAATGCGTACAAACTTTGTGAATGTTGAGCTGCTGCACTAAAACCAGCGCCATGCATCGTACGTACTGTAACGGGTACTTTTGCTTTACCTCCAAACATATAACGGAATTTCGCACCTTGGTTTAATACTTGATCAAGACAACTACCGATAAAATCATTAAACATTAATTCAGCTATCGGACGTAACCCAGTTGCTGCAGCTGCCATCGCAGCTCCCATATAACCCGCTTCAGAAATTGGTGTATCCAATATACGATTTCGGCCAAACTCTTGTACAAGTCCTTTCGTAACACCAAGAACACCACCCCAAGCTTCATCATCTTGCAGATGATCAACTTGTGCACCGCCTGCAACATCTTCACCTATTAAAATTACATTTTCATCACGACGCATTGAGATTTTCATCGCTTCATTAATTGCAGTTGACATACTTACTGTTCTAGTCATAATTTTTCACCCTCCTCTTATTTGTAAGAAACGTATACATCTTTTAATAATTCTTCATCGTCTGGGTATGGACTATTTTCACTAAATTCAATGGATCTTTGTACTGCATCATCTACTGCTTTTTCCATATCAATAAGTTCAGATTCCGTTAATAAACCTTCATGAATTAAATGCTTACGGAAATTCACAATTGCATCTTTTTCATTTAAATGTTCTTCTTTTTCTTCTGATGTTTTATATGTTTGCGCTTCACCTTCGAAATGACCATAATTACGATATGTCATACATTCAATAATTGTTGGACCATCACCATTACGCGCACGTTCCACTGCTTCTGCAGCAGCTTTATATACAGCTAAAAGATCTTTTCCATCTACTTGAACACCTGGAATATTATAAGCTTTTGCGCGATCAGCAATAGAATCACAACTTGAAGCATATTCAAATGTAGTTGCTTCACCGTAACCATTATTTTCTGCGATAAAAATAACCGGTAACTTCCAAATCGCTGCTAAATTAACCCCTTCATGAAATGTCCCTTCATTATTTGCTCCGTCACCGAAGAAGCAAACACTTACATCTTTTGTTCCTTTATATTTAGCTGTTAATGCTGAACCGCAAGCAAGTGGAAAACCCCCGCCTACAATGCCATTCGCACCAAGCATTCCTTTATCTAAATCGGCAATATGCATGGAACCGCCTTTACCTTTACATAATCCTGTCGCTTTCCCGAAAAGCTCAGCCATCATACCGTTTAAATCACAACCTTTTGCGATACAATGTCCATGACCTCTATGTGTACTTGTAATACTGTCACTATCCGTTAAGTGGGCACATACACCAACTGCTACCGCTTCTTCACCTGCGTATAAATGAACGAAACCTGGCAAAACGCCTTGCGCGAACAATTCATGCACCTTATCTTCAAACTTACGAATTTCTAACATTTTTTCGTACATCCAACGAGCTTGTTCTTTCGTAATTTCATTCCCTTTACTTTCAGTTGTTTTTAACATGTCCAGCCCTCCTATGTTTTTGTTCGTCTTTTATATTGCAAGTATTGTGCCAATTTTGAATCCTTGATTTAATAGGTTTTCTCTATCTTTTAACAATAAAAAAGTGGACAAAATGAGACGTTTGTCTCGTTTTGTCCACTTTTGTTCCCTTAATAAGAGAATTGTTACTTTATTCATTATCAAAGCTCTTCTGTAGTTTTCGGATGTAAATAATTTGACCAATATGATATGCATTATGAGTTGTTACATTCGCTAGCACTTCCCACCACTTTGCAGAAACAGGAAATCCCACTACATCACTTTCAACCTTTTCTTCATTTATGAGATTTTGCCATTGTAACAGTTTTTCTAGTAGTTTTTCCCGTAATTCATCGAAAGTTTGATTATCTGAGAGCATAAAACTTTTGTTATTATCTCCTATAGCGGGTACTGCATTCACATTTGATTCTTTATACCTAGTTTGCCACGTAGAGTTCCAATACAGTAAATGTTGTACGATTTCAGCTATACTATTACTCTCTTCATTCGGTTTCCAGAAAGCTTCCCTCTCAGATAAATCCTTAACTGCATCTGAAAATGGCATATACCAACTAGGATCATTTGCATTCGCTAATAGCTGATCTGCTAATACATCTTTCACATGGACCATTTTTCTCCCTCCTGTTAAAAAGATTCATTTCATGACAAGACTCACTTCTCTAAATACGCTGAGTTTGTAAGATTTCCTCTTTTTAAACGCAATCCCATACATATGCACATAAAGAAACTGAAAGCACCTAATCCATAAGCTGCTGTATAACCACTTTCCCCAATAATCCAGCCCGCAAGTCCTGGTCCAATCATTTGACCAACTGCATAGAAAACAGAAATAAAACTAATTGCCATTGATACATATTTCCGAGATACTTGCTTTGAAGCTGCAACTTGAATTAATAAAAGTATACCTCCGAGGCTAGAACCCCAAATAATTGCCGACACGATAAAACCAACTATATTTCCAAATATAATTGGAACCATATCACCTATAACAGCTAATAAAAGTGCAATACATAAACTCTTCTTTATACCTATCCAATCCGAAATAAATCCCCAGCCAGGTGCTCCTGCTATTGAACAAATACCAGCAATCGCATAAACAGTTCCCGAAATTGATGCTGAAATACCACTATCAATCATAAAACTAGTTTGATATAAATTTGGAATTAAATATACAACACCAACAATAAAATACATCCATGCTATGATATAGAGCTCTTTCGTTTTCCATAAAAACGATTTATTACCCTTTTTTTTCTCATCTTCAGTAACTTCTGGATTTTTCAAAACAACTGAAGCGGCGAATACAACGATACATGTAATAACTCCAAACAAAAACCATGCACCACGCCAACTATACTCAGGAAATGTGTGCACTACATAAGGAACAATTATTCCACTAAATAGCATACCTATACCTGCACCGCTTAATAACAGCCCCATTACAGTTCCTCTTTTGTCTGGAAACCACCCTACCGTTATTGACATGAGTGGTGTATATACAAGAGCACTACCAACTCCAGCACATAGCATACAAAAAGCAACTATCCAAAATGAAGAAACAAACGCTAATCCCATTAAGCTTATAACGACGAACCAACAGCCTATTAATAAAACTGATTTTGCGCCAAAACGGATAGTAAATATTCCAGATGTTCCTACAGTTAATAAATAACCTAAAAAAAGTATGGTTCCTAGCATACCTGATTGAGCCGTAGACAAGTAAAGTCCTTCCTGCATAAATGGCAGTATTATTCCATATGCCATACGGGCGAAACCAGTTGTTGTTATAATAAGAAAGATTCCTATTAATACAAATATCCAAAAATGACTTTCATTCCGCTCTTTCATTTAAATTCCTCCATAAAAAATTATTTCCAATTGGATGTTGATTGTAATTATAATGATTATGACAAAATACAACTACCAAATGGCGGAGGAGTTTACGGTATAACGGATTTTTAATACATACGCAAAATTTCAGAAGGTTTCATTCCATATTTCTTTTTAAATGACTCTGAAAAATGACTAATATTATTGTATCCAACAGCAACTGCCGTTTCGGTCACATTACTAGTTCCCGAACGTAATAAAAGCATTGCTCTTTCCATTCGCTGTTCTCTTAAATATGCAAATGTGGACGTACCAAATAATTCTTTAAAACCAATTTTTAATTTATAATCATTTAATCCTACTATTTTAGCCAATTCTAATAATGATGGGGGTGACTCTATTCTTTGAAGTAAAATTTCTTCAGCTTGTTTTATTTTATTCAAATCCTTTTTGGATAATTGACTCCTTTTATTTGCGTCACGATCATTAAGTAATACTTTCCCAAAGTATATAGAAAGCAATTCGAGCGCTTTGCTTTCTATTTCGATTTGATTAATACGATCCTTTTGGGGATTCTCTAACATTCTCTTAATAATATTAGATGTTAGGGAATCAATGGGGGTTTGAAACTTTTTAAAACATTGATTTCCTATTATAGTATGAAAATCATGACTTTTTTCAATAGCGTAATTTAGCATGAAATGATTAAACAACTGTACAGGAATTCCAATTGCTAATGAATATAGTGGAGTTTCTTTTTCATATTCAAATAGAACTTCAAAGTCATTCATAAAATATAAATAGCTATTCCCAGCCATTAATTTATTTGTGGAGTGACCAACTTGTACTTCCCCGGATCCTTGTAAACAAAAATTAAGTTCCACCATTGCTGCATCCGATGCAAATTGAATGCGATGGTTTTTATGAAACTGATAATTTGATAGTACTATTTCCATCCCAGAAAACGAGCTCCACCTTCGCACTTCACCCTTACCTATTGTTTTTGGCACATACATATATCTTTCTTCTACAACTTGTAACCCATGAAAATATTTATTAAAAATGTCATGAAAACTGTTAGTCTTCATGAAATCCACACTCCTTTTATATACAAATTACAATCAATTGATAATCATTTTCAATTATAACAAATATTTTTATACAATAAATAGCTTTTACCTTTATATCTCGTTATGATAAAAGAAAAAGAAAGCGAGCCGACAATGAATAAAAAAATTGCAATTATTACTGGGGCTTCAAGTGGATTCGGCCTATTAACAACGCTTGAACTTGCAAAAAAAGACTATTTAGTCATTGCTACAATGCGAAACCTAGAAAAACAAGGAACCTTACTATCTCAAGTTACTAAGCTCAACTTACAGCACAATATAAAAGTTCAACAATTAGATGTAACAGATCAAAATTCTATACATAATTTCCAATTGTTTTTAAAAGAAATTAATAGAATAGATCTCCTAATAAATAATGCAGGATATGCAAATGGGGGCTTTGTAGAAGAAATCCCAGTAGACGAATATCGAAAGCAATTTGAAACGAACCTTTTTGGAGCTATATCAATCACTCAGCTTGTTTTACTATATATGAGAAAACAAAGAAGCGGAAAAATCATTAATATAAGCAGCATTAGCGGCCAAGTTGGATTCCCTGGCTTATCTCCTTATGTATCTTCAAAATATGCATTAGAAGGCTGGAGTGAATCGCTTCGCTTAGAAGTAAAAACTTTCGGGATAGACGTCGCTTTAATTGAACCTGGTTCTTACAACACAAATATATGGGAGGTTGGTAAACAACTAGCTGAAAACCAATCTGATACAACATCTCCTTACAAAGAATATATGGATAAAATACAAAAACATATTAATAGCGGTAGTGATACATTTGGTAATCCGATAGATGTTGCTAATAAAATTGTAGAAATTGCTGAATCTAAGCGTACAAATTTACGATATCCAATCGGTAAAGGTGTGAAATTTATGATCTTTGCAAAAAAAATTCTTCCTTGGAGATTGTGGGAACACCTTGTTTTGAGAAGCTTTAAGAAAATGTAATAAACTTTTTGAAAACTATTTTGAAAGAGGTGCTAATTAAATGTTAGGTTTACCGCATGGGAAAGTGTTTTTAGTGCCGTGGACTGAAGAATGGGAAATTGAGTTTATGAAAGAGAAACAAATCATTGAGGAACAAATTGGCGAACATATTTTAGCGATACACCATATTGGTAGTACTTCTATTCCAGATTTAAGTGCAAAGCCAATTATTGATATAGCAATAGAACTAAAAAATAATGCAGTTGGCATACAATGTATCGCAAAGTTGGAACTACTAAATTATAAATACAGAAAAGATGTCTTGCCTGAAAGATACTATTTTAATAAAGGAGAGCCACGAACTCATCAAATTCATATGTATGAACAAGGAAATAAATATTTAATAGAACAATTACAATTTCGAGATTACTTAATAGACAATAAAACTGCTCGTATACAGTATGAACAGTTAAAAATTCAACTTTCACAAGCTAATCCTACTGATAAACATAAGTATGCGGAGGATAAAACAAATTTCATTACATTCATACTAGCTAAAATAAATGATTGAATGAAGAAGACCGAATTTCATACACAGAATAAGAAACCATGTATTCCTAAGTAAATGGTTTCTTATTCATTAGTTATCTCATTATTTGTACTATCAATTTTTTATTATACAGCAGGTGGAACGAAATAAAATAGTATTGAGAGCATCAATATAAGTGCAACCATTCCCGTTATTGAAAGTATATACTCTTTTGATTCTCTATCATACTTCCATTCCATCCATGCTCTTAAAGTCCAAGATATTCCTAAATAAGTGAACATGACATAAGCCATTTTAGAATTTTCAAATTTAAACATATAATAACAACTACCTATTACATAAATAATAATAAGCCCTATTTCTAATTTTACATGTAAACTATTCACATGCTTATATCCAAAGAAGCCTCTTTTCTCCATATTCAATTTTTTTCTTAAAAACTGTTCTAAAAAGTAACCACCTATACCTAGTCCAATAATAATAATCAAAATTGTAGAGGTCCCCATTGTTATCCACCTCCTATTCCTTTATTTATTTTTAGAAATAAAGTGGACTATATTTCGGTTATTCTCTTCTAAACAACTTACAATTCCTTCAGGATATGTTGGTTTCTCCTTTAATTCGTCTAGACTTTTCCAAATTAATATAATATCCTCATGCTCTTTATGCCTTATTTCATTTGTAATTATCTCTTCAACCGTTCCCCAATGTATCAATGTACAATGATGTCCTATTTCGTTGTTCCATTCGAAAATATGCTCATTTTCAGCGGCTAGTTCTTGAACATCAATCTTCAAATCGTATTCTTCCATTAATTCTCGTATTATTGCTTCTTTTGCCGTTTCACCAAATTCAATAGAGCCACCTGGAAAACGATAAAATGTTTCTCTTAAATCACATTGTACAAGTACTTTAGAATGATTTTCATTTAAAATCATTGCTTCAGCACGTAATTTAGCCATTTTCATTTTTTCTCCCCATTCATTCCACATATAATTAAATCCAATAGCTATAAAAGAAAAGGTTAACCATAATTCCTGTTATTACTAATAGCGGAACCGTTCCTAAAGAAATGACATATTCCCTCGATTCTTTATCAAATTTCCACTCCATATATGATTGAAAGCAGTATAAAGTTATTAAAAATAATATGGGTAAATTACTAATATAAATGGGATTTAAAGTAGCGCATATCATCGTAACAATTATATAAGAAATGATAAGAGCCCTAGTACCCCATTTATGAGAGTTGTTTACATATTTACTATTCCAGTCAGTCTGTTTCGGTATATTTAATTTTTTTCTCACTACTTTTTCCAAAATAACTACAAATATGATCCATAATACTAATAAAATTACTTTAACTAAAAACAGTGATGTCTCCTCCTTTACCTTTTATCTGGCTGGTCACTCGGATACGTAGCATTCTCTTTGTTTTCAACGTCCCAACTAATAATTGTCGCACTATCTCGTCCGAATTGATGATGAACGTGCTCTAATACATGATGAACACTTTCTTCAAGCTCTATTATATTTCTATTCATATCATTATACAGATTTAATGGTGTTTCATAGTGTCGTTCCCCGCACTCTAATACTCCATCTGTGACCATTACAATTCGGTTCTTTCCAGTACGTAATTCACGAATGCCTGTTGAATAGCAAGGGACTGGTAAATGAAATGTGTTTATATTTCCAATCCATTCATAAAAATGACGCTGATTTAATGCATATTGCCCTAACTTATGTAATTCTTCATGAAATACATAAATGAGGCAATCGCCAATAGATAACCACCATATATAATTTTCTTTTCTTACACATATTAAGCAAGCTGTTTCACCTTTAATCTTTTGACACTTTTCTTTAAATGAAGAGGACTGAAAGATTGTAAGTATATGATTTTCAACAGATCGAAATACAGTATCAATCGATTCATTCATCATTACTTTTATATTTTCATATTCTTTTTGGATTGTATTTACTACTAAATCAACACTTTCCGCACTATTATGTCCATCTAAAATAGCTGCAAATTCCCAATCATCATTTGACCAAACTAACGCGCCATCTTCGTTCTTTTTTGCTCCAGCGTTTATATTACCGCCATATATACCGAGTACGATATCACCATATTGTTTTACTGAAACTTCGTCTAAACACATCTTCTTATTTCCAACCCATGAGTATTGTCTATTATTTGTTGTATGCATATTCACTCACCAACCTTTTCATATATAATATCATAAAAAAAGGAAAAACAGGATTTATATTCCGAAAATTCATTCTTTTAATCAGGTAATTTTTGAAATAAATTTAATACTCACTATTTCTTCAAAAACGCAATCCCAATTATAATCCCAATCACAATTCCGATTACTAAATTATTTGTAAAGTGCCCTTGAAATACACCGATTACAACCCCTATACCGACACCTATTGCCAAAGCATCATTTCTTTTTTTATTTTTAGCCAAAATTGCATCTCCTCCCATCATTTCTCCCTAAACAACATGCATTCACTTAAATGTATTAATATACGCACTATCTCGCTTGAATCTTTTCAAAAAATGCACTTTAACTTCATATATAATATTTTCCATTTTCTGTACATACTCCTTTTATAATGAAAAAATTTCAAGTAACCATTAAATATATATAGGCATTTACTATAAGAAAGATCCGTAATTTATTGAAGGAGGAACGATTCAAATGCATCCTCATTGGAATCCAAATATAAATCAACAGTATGTTTATTCCCCCCATCCTGTAAGGAATACATTGCATCATGATTCACAATATATGATGCAGCGCATCGCTAGCCTTGAAAGGCAGTTAGCTAAATTAATCTCATTAATCGAAGAAAATAATCAATTAATTAAATCCATGGAACAACAGCAAAACCAAGTTTGTGCACCAGCTGGAGGTTCTGTTATCGTTCGTATGTAAACTGGATGCAATAAAAAACACACTTTGTAGTATAAAAGTGTGTTTTTTGGTCATTATTTTCTTTTCGTATGGAACCCTTGTGTAATTCGGTCTAATATAATTGCGATTACTACGATAGCTAATCCAGCTTCAAATCCCATTCCGATATTAACTTGTGTTACCGAGCGATATACATCAACTCCAAGTCCAGGAGCTCCTACAAGTGACGCTGTTACAACCATCGATAACGAAAGCATAATACTTTGGTTCACACCAGCCATAATCGTTCCGGTTGCAAGTGGTAATTGTACTTTAAATAGTTTTTGTGATGCAGTGGATCCAAATGCATTCGCTGCTTCAATTAAATCTTCTGGAACTTGTCTAATTCCTAAGTCAGTAAAACGAATTGTCGGTGGCATTGCAAAGATTACTGATGCAATAATTCCAGGTACTACACCTACTCCGAAAAATGTGATCGCTGGAATAAGGTATACGAATGCAGGCATTGTTTGCATAAAATCTAATGTTGGTTTTAAAAATTTTGAGAAACGTTCATTTTGAGATGCTAATATACCAATTGGAATTCCGACAATAATTGAAATAATAACTGACGTAAGTACGAGTGCCAATGTTTGCATCGTTTGTGCCCAGTAGTTAATATTCAAAATAAATAATAATCCAATAAGCGTAAAAATGACTAAAGATAGTTTCCTCGTTGTGTACCAAACGAGGAAACATAAGATAATAATCATCAATATGGCAGGTATTATTGTTAAAAAATTAGTGAGTAAATCAACAAATCCTCCGATAATATAAGAGAATCCTCGGAATAATCCTTCAAAGTGCTCATATAAACTTGCAACAAATGAGTCGACCCATTCCCCTAATGGAATACGCGGTATACTATTCATCGTCTTTCACCTCTTCCTCAATGTTTCCTGCAAGAGCTTGAATGACACTTTCACGTTTAATAATTCCTCTTAGCCTTTTCTTCTCATCGATTACTGGTAACGGATATTTCATCTCCGCCATTTTTGCATACGTCTCTTCCAGTAAAGTATCTAAATACACATGTGGAATATCATTAAGTAATAAATCAGCAATCGGCCACTGTTTTTGTACTGCCTTACTCGCATCATCCGCAGTTAATATACCTAAAAACTCATACTTTTTGTTTACAACATATACAGTTGAAACACCAGCATTCCTCATAATTTGAAGGGCTACACGAGGCCCACGATCAATTAATAAAGTTTCTGGTCGTTTTAAAATAGACTCCGCCGTAATTACTTTTCCTAAATTCACGTCCGCAACAAACTTTTCTACAAATTCATTAGCGGGGCTCATCATAATTTCTTCTGGCGTTCCAATTTGGACAATTTCTCCATCTTTCATTAATGCGATACGATCTCCAATTCGAAGCGCTTCATCTAAATCATGCGTAATAAATATAATTGTTTTTTCCATTTTATCTTGTAACTCTAACAATTCATCTTGCATTTCTTTTCGAATAAGTGGATCTAATGCACTGAATGACTCGTCCATTAGTAATACATCTGGATTATTCGTTAGTGCCCTTGCGATTCCAACGCGCTGCTGCATACCACCACTAAGTTGACTTGGATAGTTATCTTTATGATGATCGAGTCCTACTAACTGTAGCGATTCTAACGCTTTTTTCTCTCGCTCTTCAACCGGAACTCCTTGTATTTCTAAACCATATGCAACATTTTGTATAACCGTACGATGCGGAAATAGAGCGAACTTCTGAAATACCATACTCATTTTCGTTCTTCTTACTCTCCGTAA
Organism: Bacillus sp. FG16; assembly: GCF_057809515.1. NCBI lineage: Bacteria > Bacillati > Bacillota > Bacilli > Caryophanales > Bacillaceae > Bacillus > Bacillus sp. FG16. The sequence continues at coordinate 21,094 of NZ_JBMDKC010000005.1, read as the reverse complement.
CTCTTCTTTTCCCATCGTTGCGATGTCTTCACCATCTATGTATATATGACCTGCGGTTGGTTTAATCAATTGATTTAACATACGAACTAGCGTAGATTTCCCGCTACCAGACAAACCCATAATAACGAAAATTTCTCCAGAGTATACTTCAAACGTTGCTTTTTTCACACCAACGTTCATTCCTGTCTCCTTTAAAATTTCCGATTTATTTTTTCCTTCTTTCAATAAGGAAAGGGCTTTTTGCGGATGTTTCCCGAATACTTTTGTTACGTTTTCAACACGCACCTTTGTATTATCCATGTCACTACTCCTTTTCTACCCATCTATTCACATAGTGTTGCGATTTTACAAAGAAATATTACATAAAAATGACATTCATAAGATTTCTTTAAAATTCTCGTTTCCGTTCATAATAAGAATGCTTACTTATACATTTATTTTATAAGGCAAACGTTACTTAGGAGGTTTTCGATGCGAAAGAAAATTTGGTTTATATGCCTTGCATTATTTATTACTATGATTTTCACTTCATGTAATGCAACAAATGCAAATTCGAAAGGAAAAATTAAACTTGGTGTAACAAGTTGGAAAGAAAATATTGCAACTGCAAACATGTGGAAAGTTTTATTAGAAGAAAAAGGCTACAAAGTTGAGCTTATGTATTTAGAAAAAGCTGCAATTTGGACTGGTGTTGCTCGTGGTGATGTTGATGCGAATTTAGAAGTATGGCTACCTGTTACGGATAAGCCGCTAAACGATCGTTATAAAGATGATATTGTCTTAAAGTCAAAATGGTACGAAGGTACTGGACTTGGTCTAGTCGTACCTTCTTATATGAAAAACATAAACAGTATCGAAGATTTAAATGCTTATAAAGATGAACTAGATAATAAAATTGTCGGTATCGAACCCGGTAGTAGTCTTATGAATTTAACGAATAAAGCAATGAAAGAATATGATATAAAACTAAAACTTGTCCAATCCTCAGAAGCTGCGATGATGAGTGAACTAAAAAAAGCATATACGAAAAAGAAACCAATCGCTGTTACGCTTTGGAATCCGCATTGGGGTTTTTCAGAATTTGACTTAAAATATTTAAAAGACCCTAAGAAAGTATATGGTGAAAAAGATGACATTTATTACTCCGTTCGTAAAGGTTTCGAAAAAGATCACCCAGATGTTATAAAATACTTTGATAAATGGAAAATGAACGATGAACAGCTCGGTACGTTAATGGTCATGTTAAATAAAACAAAAGATCCTGAAGAAGCTGCGCGAAAATGGATTAAAAAAAATCAAGCATTAGTTGATGAATGGGTAAAGGATTAATAGAAAGGCTAGAGAATTAACATATCCTCTAGCCTTTTTCATCTTATTTTTTCGTAACAACATCATCTACAATCCCATATGCCTTCGCTTCTTCTGCAGTCATAAAATAATCTCTTTCTGTATCATGTGCTACTCTTTCAATCGGTTGGCCTGTTTTTTCTGCAATCATTTTATTAATATCATGCTTTAACTTTAATATTCTTTTTGCTGTTATTTCAATTTCTGTCGCTTGCCCTTGTGCACCACCAAGCGGCTGATGAATCATAATTTCACTGTTAGGGAGCGCAAATCGTTTTCCTTTTGCTCCAGATAATAATAGCAATGCACCAAATGATGCCGCAAAGCCCATGCACAGCGTTTGCACATCTGGTTTAATTAAATTCATCGTATCTAATATTGCAAAACCTGCTGTCGTTGAACCGCCGGGGCTATTGATGTATAAGAATATATCTTTCTCTGCATCTTCTGCTTCTAAAAATAATAATTGAGCTACGACACTACTCGCTACTTGATCATTAATTTCTGAACCAATAATAATAATGCGGTCTTTTAATAACCTTGAATATATATCATAGGAACGTTCTCCTAATTTTGTTTGTTCTACTACATATGGAATTGCATTCATTTTAAATCCCTCCAATACTTGTTATGCTGCGCAAAGCATACAACTGTAGGAAGAAGGTTGTTTCACATTAAATAGTAAGACTGGCTGTTTAGATGGTAACTTAGTAAAATCTATTGACGGAAGCAGTTTCGTTAATAATTCCGGTCTCTCTTCTCGAATAGACGTTACTACAACTTCCATATCATCTGTGAATTCGACTATCTCGACCCCTTCTTCACTTACAGTTTTCAGCCTATTTCTACTCCGAAATAAAGAAGCTTTCACTGCACCTTCTGATACAGAACACACTTTAGCAATATCAGCGATACTATATTGAAAAACATCTTTTAATAATAAAATTGCGGATTGCTGTACATTTAATGAAGACAATACTTTCCCTACCATTTCATGCAAATCTGCAATGTTCTCATGTGGTTCTTCAAAAGTGATTTGTTCTCTGATTTTTTCATGAACAGACTTAGACTTCATCTGATCTAACCAACGATTTCTTGCTATTTTATAGACGAGTGTCATACAAATATCTTTATTTCTATATTTTTGAAGCACTTTACACACTGTTTCTTGGGCGAGATCTTCCCCATCCCATTTGTTTTTCGTTAAAAAAGTACAGTATCTTTTTAACTCTCCATATTGTTCAATTAAAAAGTTTATATTTGAATGATTCATATCGATACGGTTCTTTAAAACATGAGTTACTTTTGTGCACAAAATAACCACTCCTTTTCAGCGCTTACTTAATAAACGATTCAACATTAAAAAAAGTTACGGGGATATAAAAAAAATAATGTTTATGTTCAATAATTCGCGGTCATAAATATGTTATGTACAATTTTACGTGAGGAGGAACAAATTTGCCAAAATTAACAATTGAAGGTGCGGGAACATTTGATGTAAAAGAAGGAACGAAGTTAGTATTAGCAATTGAAGATAGCGGTGTCAACATTCTTCATCGTTGCGGCGGGAATGCACGTTGCACAACTTGTAGAGTAGAAATACTAGCAGGTGATTTCTGTGAAGCGAGTGCGAATGAGAAACATGCAATGACGGAAAAAGGGATTGAAGATCATTTACGATTATCTTGTCAAATGCGTGTACATAAAGATATAGTCGTTCGTCCGGTACTTACAGTTGAAAATTCAGGTCTTGATGCTGGGCCACGTCCCGCGGAGTAAAGCGATGAATTTAAAACAGCTCGCTGGCGAATATGCTGCTAACTTTGTAAACGATGGCATGAAGATTGGGCTTGGTACTGGTTCTACTGTATATTGGACAATACAAAAATTAGGTGAGCGTTTAAAAGAAGGATTATCATTTCAAGCTGTACCGACATCAAAAGAAACTGAAGCATTAGCACATCAACTAAATATCCCCCTAATTTCGTTAAACGACGTACAAAGTCTTGATCTTACAATTGATGGAGCGGATGAAATTGATTCAAATTTACAACTTATAAAAGGCGGTGGCGGTGCATTACTTCGTGAAAAAATCGTTGCCTCTTCCTCTAAAGAACTAATTATCATTGCTGATGAATCGAAACTTGTAACACATTTAGGTACTTTTCCATTACCTATTGAAATCATCCCTTTTTCATGGAAACAAACCGAAAATAAAATTCAGTCTTTAGGATGTCAAACAACATTACGTTTGAAAAATAATGAAACCTATATAACCGATAACAATAACATGATTATCGATTGTATATTCCCTAATCATATTTCTAATCCTGCCCATTTACACACTCAATTAAAAATGATTACTGGTGTAGTTGAAACAGGGTTGTTTATAAGTATGACGAGTAAAGTAATTATCGGCGCTAAAAATGGGATAAAGGAATTGTAATAAAAGCTAACTTTTTAAAGTTGGCTTTTTAGTGTGTTCTTTTTCTCTTGATAGCGCTTTATTATGATATACTATGAAAACACATCATACTAGAAAGGACTGAACATTTTGCAATCCAAACTTATAACAGAACTTACTGATTTAGAAACTGCCTTTCATATTCGAAAAGAAGTATTTGTAAAAGAACAAGGTGTCCCTCTTGCAGATGAATTCGATACATTCGATGAAATCGGAGAGCAATGTAAACATATTTTAGTTTATTATAATGAGCTTCCTGTAGGTACAGGGCGTATACGATTTGTTGATGGCTTCGGAAAATTAGAACGTATTTGCATTTTAAAAGATTATCGTACATACGGATTAGGTAAAGTCATCATTCAAACGTTAGAAGAAATTGCTCGTAACGAACAAGCTACAAAAGTGAAACTACACGGGCAAACACATGCTGAAGGATTTTATAAAAAATTAGGTTATGAAACTTCTTCTGATATATTTATGGAAGATGGCATTCCGCATATACTTATGACGAAAATGTTATCATAATAAAAAGGGTAGTGTATGAATCTTATGTATTCATACACTACCCTTTTTTATTAATAGAAAAGTGAATTCTCAAGATTCCCTTTTTCATCAAAGCCCATCATCTCTTAGTTCATATCTAGGTAAAGCTTACACTGTTTTCCATAATGATAATGCATAAATCCAGTTCGGATCACCATTTCCTTGATAACTCTGGACTGCTTCATATACTTTTCCTTCGTGTAGAACTCTATCTCCCTTTTTATATGCTTTTTTTGCATCCCACGCTTCATATGAAGCGCTTTCAGTTTTTGTAGTAATTGTGAATATATCACTCTGTACGGATTCATTTCCAGCTACATCAACAGCTTTTACTACATATTTATAAGTAGTATTAGCGAGCAGATTTTTATCCATATAAGAAGTTGTATTGGATGTTGCAATCTTTTTCATTGATCCTTCTGTTTCTCTATAAATATCGTAATGGTCTACACCAATATTATCGTCAGATGGACTCCACATTAAATCCACACTTGACGCTGTCGTTCCCATACTATGTAATCCTTTTGGTTGTGTTGGTGCTTCTGTATCAGGAATCTCAACTGTTGTTTTTACTGTAAGCGCTGTACTTTCCTTCGATACATTGCCAGCTGCGTCAATTGCTTTTACAGTATAAGAGTATTCTGTGCTTGGTTGTAATTTCTTATCAATAAAATGAGTGCCTATTACTGTATCAATCATCTCTCCGTTACGGAAGATTTGATATCCTTTTACCCCTACATTATCCGTAGAAGCGTTCCATGTTAGTTCTACACTATTTGCTGTTACTTTTTGCGTCTGAAGTCCATTTGGAATACTTGGCGCTTCTATGTCTGGTTTCACATCATTAATAAGATTAACATCAATTACATTATAGAATGCATTTGCTGTATCAGCTACATCCCATACTGCTAAAATCACATGATATCCACTACGATCAGTAGGTACATTGATTTTATGAGTTAAATTATTTGAAGCTGCAGAACCATCATGTTGTACAGTTCCAATTGGTTCGAAATCTGCTCTTGTTAGCGCTTTATTTGGATTCCACCCTTTTTTAGTAATATAGTAATGCCACTTACTCGTTAAGTGAGGCGCAGTATACTTCCAAGTAAATGTATTTTCCCCACCAGTGATTGTATTTTTAAACCAACGATTTGCTGTTTGTTGATCTAAAATACCACCAAATTTTCCGCCTGCTGAAGCAATTTGTCCATCTACTGGACCACCTTGTGGGAACCCTTTTGGAGCTTCTAAACTTTGTGGTTCATACATAACACTTCCACAGTTTACATTTAGCGCACCATAAGTTGAACTACATAAAGCGGATCGGCTACCGGGCTTTTCAACAAAACCGTGCGCATAAGCATTTTGAGGAATAAGTGTCGTACTAATAATTCCAGCTGTTAATGCTACAGCTCCTAAACTTTTTTTGTTCATTTTCATATTTTGTAGTTGTTTTAAAAATCGATTATTCATGTTCATGTCTCCTTCTTGTTATACTTTGTAGTGGAATGTGGGCTTTGATGTAAAAGAATAACAAGAGACAAACTTGTACCGATGTATGTGTTAATTATGCATACACCGCAGTGAAAATATATTTTTTTCTTGTGAAATATTTCACTTTATGAATATATCATGACATAGAAATCGCCAAAACATGTGCAGAAGTTGTGCAGAAATAGTGAAATTATTACTAACACGTAAAACTAAGTCCTAACATTTTAAAATACAATTTGAATATATTTATCTATCATCTTTACTTCATAATTAACAATATATTTAACTGGTTAACTTTTATTCTTATACTTATATCTTTCAGTGCCTTAGTTTTAACCATACTAGATATTAAAAATAAGAATTATAAAGTTAAATAAAAAGCATCCTATTTAGATGCTTTTCTAATGTATAATTTCATTTTTTTCACTGACCTACAAATATAAAAATTTCATCAACAGCTTCCTTATATCCACCTGATTTTTGGAAAAATTCCTTCAAATTCAAAGCAGCTTCTTTATATGAAGGATTATTTAAAATTAGTTCCACATTTTCACGTAGTTGCTCTTCAGTTAATTCCTTCATCTGTAACTGAACTCCCGTCTCAAGACTCTCCACTTGCTTTGCGACTACTGGCTGATCTGCACTTTGCGGTATTACAACGAGCGGAACCCCGTTATACAGTCCTTCATGCGCACTGTTCATCCCGCCGTGTGTAATAAATAGTTTCGTATATGTAAGCAGCTCAGTTTGGGGTACATAGTTTTTCACAATGAAGTTTTTAGGGATTTCGCCTAGATCACTTATTTTTGTTTTATTACCAATAGACATAACAATTGTATGCTCACTATTCTCAAAGGCCTTCATACACAGTTTATAAAAGTCAATCGCTTCATTAAAAACAGTACCTAATGAAATATAAATCGGACTTTTTTCTTCAATCGAAGTAAAATCAACGTCTCTGTTTTTCATTTGTGTAGAGATAGATGGTCCTACAAATTTATATGTTTCATCAAACGTATCACCAAAAGGCTGGAACTCCTTAATTGTATACACAATAGTAAGGGGTGCAGGATTACAGAAAACTTCATACGATGATTTTATTTCAACACCATATTTTTCAGCAATTCCCTTCGTTAAGTTTTGAAAATCATTCTGTATTTTATCATGAATTTCTACTGGGATATTTTTTGACAGATGACCTAACATTTGCTCAAAAGATTTTTCATCCTGCGCAAAAGATGTACATGAATTTATGGATGGCAATTTAAGAATTTGAGCAATTAAGTGCCCACAGCCAAACATAGAATCATGAAGTATGTAATCAAAATGTTCACCTTCAATTTGTTCTAGAACATTAGGTATAACAACATCTGCTGTATGTAGAAGACCGTTTATTCTTTCCTGTAAATAATTTCTGCCTCCAGATAGAAACGCTTTTATAAATTTTTGATCGTCAATCGTTCGTACAGTAGCACCTGTCTTCTCAATTCGTTCCCTAAAAGCTTCTATTGAAAAATAAACGACCTCTTCACCGCGAGAAATCAACTCTTCTACAACTGGCAAAGTTGGATTTATATGTCCTTCTGATCCAGCGTTAATAAATAAAACACGCGCCATTATAAACACTCCTTACGTTAAATCATTTCTATGTTGGAAAGGTACGGATTCTCTCCATACTCTTTTCTTAGTTGTTCGTATCATATTCCTGCTAAATTGACCTAGCGAGTCTAAAACCGAGATCATCTATATGAAATGTAGGATGGCTTCGACGACGACAAGTAGCGCCGCACCCTCTCGCTGTTTCAGCCCAACTACCACCACGAAAAATACGGTATGATCCGTACACTGTTTCATCATACAAATCATAACACCATTCCCAAACGTTCCCTAGCATATCATAAAGTCCCCATGCATTCGGTTCTTTTTGGCCAACGTCATGAATCTCTCCATTTGAATTTTCATTATACCACGCTATATCATAAAGTTTCCCGTATGTATATCCGGTTGTACTTGCTTTACATGCATATTGCCACTCTGCCTCAGATGGTAATCGGTAGCCATTTGAATCTAAATTACATTTCACAATTTGACCACCATCACTAATAGAATAATATTCTTTTAATCCCGCTTTTTTTGAAAGTACATTACAAAACGCAATGGCATCGTTCCATGAAATATTGACAACTGGTTTATGATTTTTATCAAAATTATTTAATGTACTATTTGTAATAGCATCATATAGTTCCATTGTTACAGCATACTTTGCAAGAAGAAATGGTTGAATTTGTACTAGCCATTCTTTTTTTATTCGATCATCTCTTAATACTACCTCTCCAGCTGGAATATTGACCATTAATGAATCGATTAGTTGAATTAAATCGTTAGTCATTTTCTATTCCTCCAAACGTTCATTTTATATGAACTTAAAGTCATATACTCATTACAAAATGCATTTTTCAAAAAGCGTTAAATTTTTCATAATAAAAAACGATTAGTTTAATTAAACTAATCGGTAAGATCCACAAAGAATTGTTGTGTCACATTCTATTATTATATGTGCTCTAAAAATTTCCAAACCTCATTTGGAGATTTTAAAACAATAACCTTTTTCTCTTCGGACAATTGCTCTAACTCTTTTAAAATTGTAGGTCGTTTAGCATTAGGATATTCCCATATCCATTTAAAAAATTGTAAATCAAATCTTTCTTCACATCCCGCGCCCATATCCGGTCTAGTTTTATTTCGATATTTTGCAATTCTTTTAAAAGCCCTATAAACACAAATTGTTCTATGAATATCAAGGAAGATAATTGTATCAGCTGCATTCAGTCTTATACCCATCGTCCCGCCGTAATTCCCATCAATAATCCATTTCTCATCTTTAATTAAGTTATTTTGAACTGTTATTTGTTCTTCTCTCGGAACACCTTCCCAATTCGGTTTCCAAAATAATGCATCAAGATGATGCACCTTAATATTTAATTTATTCCCTAACTTCCTTGCTAATGTAGATTTTCCTGAACCACCAGAACCAATTAATATTATTTTTTTCATACCTTTACGATACCTTCTATAACTTCTTCAATATCTTCCTTATTAGCAAAAATCCAGAAGAACATTTCTTCATTTAACTTTAATAAATCTGGTAACTGGACAAAATAAGCAATAAAGATAATTTGAATTGAAAGCATAACATACCAAATGGCTTTTAGTTCTTCTTTGGTTAAATCATTTTGTTTATAATAACCTTCAAAGACTTTGCTAACGATATGTAACCATTTCCCTCTTAATCTTTCATCACTAAATAGCTCGCTTAATATACTTGTACAGCAATAACATAAATCAAATGTTTTTACATTATTTTCTAAAATTTCGAAATCTATAAACCCTTCCAGTTTATCATCTTTAAAGATTACATTCGATAGGTGCATATCACGATGAATAATTTGTCTCGGTAATGGATGGACCGTTTCCTTGAAAACTGTGTGCATTCGCTCCAACTTTTGAATTACCTCTCGATGAACATGCTCATTCTTTTCTAAAATCGGTATAGCCCATTCAAATACCATCTTATGTAAATCTCTTTTTATTAACTCATGGTCACTATTCACCGAATGTAATGCTTTGTGCAGATTAGCTATTTCTTCTCCAATTGTACTTGCTAGCCCTTCCAGCTTATTCGTATCTTTTATTTCTAAAACACTTCCGGCAATATACTCATATAAGCAATAATATTTTTCTTTATATAATACATATCGTTCATCATTTTCTGTCTTTACTACTCTCTGTACTTTAATTCCCTTTTCATACAGTTGCTCCAAAACATCGAATTCAACTAGAAGTTGCTTTATCGATCCCGTTCTCTTTAAAATATACTCTTTATTCTTGCATATAACCTTCGCTGTTTTTGGTTGAATTACAGTAACTGTGACATGTTTATTTTGAAACCAAAACTTTGCAATTTCCAGTGTTTGTTCCATTTATAAATACCCCTTTTACAATTCTTATTTCTTCCGAAAAATAACCTCACACAGTATCCCCACTCCAACACCAATTGTATAAGCCACTAAATCACTCCACAAAAAACCGTATCCCAACACGAGTCCGCCCAAAGTCGTTGCACGAATGCTGTCTATCCATTCCGCATGATACAATTGGCTCACTTCAATCCCGTAGCAAAACATTAAACTAATAAAAGCCAACTTCTTCGTCTCTGTTTTAGGAAACAAAAATCCAAAGCCATTGAAAATCATTAATGCCCATAAAGCATCGCCTAAGTAATCATTTAATAGATGTGGTAGTGCAAAAGAAAATTTTCTTGAGCTAAGACCTAAAATAATAACAACTATAGTAAATAGTGCATATAATACTCTATTTCGTTTCGTATTCATTTTAAAGTCTCCTAATATATAATGTATAACTGTAAATAGCTAGTAAAATAAAGTTATTTTACTAGCTATTTATTAGTTGCTTTTATGATAAGAAAATGTGGATTCGTATTTAGATAATAATATGATTTTTCGTCTACTTCTTTCATCTTTTCAACTGCCTTCGGTTCCACTATCTCTTCTAATACAAAATAATTTGTAGTTTCATTTATTATGTCTTGTAGTGACCTTCTGAAAAATTCGACTTCAATTGTAATGTTCGGTTTAACCCAAGTATCTATTAATAACTGTTTTTCAAAATAACTTTCACATGGAAACTTTGTGAAATCCATAAAAGGATGATGGATAGAATATATAAGTTCTCCACCCGGCTTCAATACGCGACGAAATTCTTGAAATACTTGATTCCAATTTTCTAAGTAATGAAGAGTTAACGAACTTACAATCACATCATACGTATTATCTTCAAATGGCAATGTTTCTTGCAGATCATGACAAAGGAGCGTTGCTTTGTCCCTTATACTTTCTTTCGCGGCTTTTACCATTTCAGGACTTACATCAATTGCTGTAACATTTGCTCCTCTTCCTATGAATTGAGAAGTATACCATCCAGCTGCACATCCAGCATCTAGTATCTTTTTTCCTTCTAGTTCCTTTGGAATAAGCTCCATCATCGCCGGTCTTTCATAATAACTGTTATATGGATTTGCGAAATCTAGATTTTCTTTATATGTACTCGCCAATTTATCATACGTATCTTTAATCGAATCTTTCATTACACACACTCCTAATACATATTAATCCATTAACTCCTGCTGCTTTTTCTTTGAAAATGATTGTAGTACTAAATCATACGACCAATCAATCATTTTATTTATTTGCTCCTGTTCTATACCCTTATGAATATAAACGGTATTCCAATGTTTTTTATTCATATGATACCCTGGAATAATTGTTTCTGGATAATCTTCTCTTATTCTTAATGCGACTTCTGGATCACACTTCAATGTAATCGCAGCTTTTTCACCTTCTTCATGATTTACTATCGCAAATATTTTATTATTAAGCCTCATACATGTTGCACTCCAACCATCTGGAGAATCTTCTGTCGCTTTTTTTTTCGATAAACAGTACGCTCTTATTGCATTCATTTTAATTGGCACCTCTTTATTCTTTCCCTATTTGATTGCGGTGCATCACAATTTGCTTCGTCGCTTGAAATTGCTGCTCACCGTAAAAGTTTATTAGCTTCTCTCCGCAAAATAGACTAACAATATCAATATGTGATATTTCTCGAAGTAATATTTTAAGCATCTTCTCTCCAATACCTTTACTTCTTACACTCTCATGTACGACAACATCTTCAATGTATGCTCGAAAAACACCATCAGAAACGACTCTAGCAAATCCAACTAATTCATTTTCTTCCCATACTCCAATGGCTATGCTATTCTTTAACATTTTTTCAATATCGACTTCTTTTCTTTCTGGCCACCAACCGACAGAATCATAAAGTTTTTTTATTTTTTCTGCACAGATTGGTTGTTCTTGTTGCAATTTATACGTGTACATATTCTTTCTCCCATCAAACAGTATACATAATATTATTATAATCTCTTTTCAAAAAAGTGCTGACTATGACCTTTCGGGTGATCTTCAACAATTCCATACTCCCTGTAACCATGCTTTTTATAAAATTCTGGTGCTTGAAAACTAAATGAATCTAGTAGTATTAATCTACACCCTTTTTCCTTCGCAATCCCTTCAATTTCATGTAAAAGTTGACTGCCATAACCGTCATGACGAACTGATTCATCAACCCATAAAAAGTCGATATGAAGGTGATAAAAATACATCGTACCTGTTACGCCACCAAAAATTTTTCCTTCTTCATTTTTTACTACGAGGCTTACTTCTTCCATCGTCTGTCTTGCCTCATCTGTTAAGATGGACATATTATATTGAATAACTTTATTTTTAATATATTCTCCTTCAGTACGTGTACCGTTCTCTATATGTTTCATATACATTGCTTCCTTTCAGCTTAGTAATCTACATTTTATTTTTTCTCTTTAAAATACTAATACATACGAATCCACCATATGTAACAAAGCATGAAAAGCCAATTATCCCTGGTACAGAGACATAGCCTATCCTTATGTAACTTATAACTGCAAAACAAGCGATAGACAATAAAATAGATGGCCAAAATATAAGAGCTGTTTTTCTTCGCCCTCGTTTCGATTTACTTTCTTTCTCTTCAGAAACACGTGTGCCAAAAAGCAATACAATACAAATAAGGATCGCTGCAAAGTAAATTGTATCTAATGACAAATTGTGATTATATAGTGCGATTCCAACTTCAAGAGCAATAATCGTTAAAATTAAAATAATGATTGTTGAAGTCTTTAAGTTTCTTTTCAATCGCTTACTCCTAGCATGCTTTCACTATATTCTTTGTATATGTACTTTAAAACTACTGCAAAAGCTTCATCTACCTCTTTATTTTCACGTCGATTCGGTAAATCTTTTCCCCCAATTACATAAAGAAGCGGAAATTCGTTAAACATTCCTATTATACCAATATTTATTGTAGCTGTGAGCAATCCACCTGTCATATGAGCTAAATGATAATATGGGATTTCTTCATACTCTCCTTGTTGTCTTACCATGCCACTAATAATTGGTTCCCATAATTCTGGTTCTAATTTATAACCTTGAAAGGTTTGTATGAAAAGGGCAAGAACTTCATTTAAGTCTCCAATATTTTTCTCATCTCTAGCATTCTCTTGTATATGAATTTTTGAAAAGTACGTTTGTACATACATTTTCACAGCATCCCATCCACCACAGTGCATTACAACTGACTGTGCAACGTAACTATCATGACAAGCTATCATTACCTCGACCGCTTGACTAAGTGTTAAAGAAGTTCTTCCTTGTAAATGCGGATATAACTGCGCACTATCTTCATGCGGATTAAATTTAATGTGATGAAGTATATCATTCCAATTATGTTTATTTTCCCTCACCATTTGTGCTACTACAAATCCAATAACTAATTTTGCTGCTGATGCTAACGGAATATTTAATTCACTATTATATGAAGCAACTATACGATTGTTTTTTGTAGAATAAATTGCCATTCCCACATAATTAGATTGTACCTCTTTTATTTTATTTTATTTTATTTTATTTATGACAGTTTCCATTTCCATCCCTCTTTTCATATCGTTATATTAACTTCTAATAATTCAATATTGAATATAAAAAACCTTTTCATCAGCTATTAAAATAAGAAAAAGGTAGCATGAATTTTTTCTTGCTACCGAAAAATATTTATCCTTCTATAGGATTTTCAGGACCGTTAAGCTCCAGCTGATAAAAAGCTAAATCTAGCCATTTATTAAACTTATAACCAGCTTTTTTTATTGTCCCTGCATGAACAAATCCATAGTTTTGATGCAAGGCAATACTTTTCTCATTCTCTGCATCAATTCCAGCAATTAAGGTCATATACTCTCTTTCCTTCGCAATTTTGATTAATTCTTTCATTAATGAAGACCCAATGCCATTTTTTCTATATGCCTTATCTACATACACAGAATGTTCAACTGAATATTTATAAGCAGGCCACGCTCTAAATGGGCTGAATGTCGCAAATCCTACTACTTTATTATCTAATTCATATATGAAAATAGGATACCCTTCAGCCTTTTTTTGTTCATACCAATCTATTCTATTTTCAAGGGTTACAGGTTTATACGCATATACAGCTGTTGTATAAAGTATCGCTTCGTTATAAATATCTAAAATGTATGCTAAATCTCTTTTCGTTGCTTCCCTTATCATTATTTTCTTCCTTTCATCATGTTCATCTTATTTCACTATCTTTTTAATAGTTTTATTTTATCGAAATTTCCGATTTTTATCTACATACGAATACTAGCTTTTCGGAAACCATCAAATATATTTATTACAGCAGATAACATATAGAAGAAAATTCCTCCCCCAATGAGCCACGTTTTAAACTCCTCTGGGGAAATAGTAAATGCATTTGCCAAATACGTAATAAATCCTGCGTTAAATAAATGTGGATTTACTACAATTACAATGAATACTATCGTCCCAGCTACTTGAAGAATAGCATTTCCAATCGCCAATCTTTGCGTCCATTGTCCTTGCACTAATTTATAAAGGGATATACCTATTTCAAAAACGATCATAATTACAACGATTGGCCAGTACTGCAGTAAAACATCTTGATTAAAAGTTGGCGAGACAAACTTCAGTCCATTTGCCGTACCATGATATACGCCAACAAGATGATTCGCATAAAAGTAAAGTGTAGCCCAAACTGCTGTCCACATTAAACCTCCAAAAACTTCAAACTTCGAGATTATTTTTTTCTTTGGGATATACGAGATATTTTTCAAATCATCTGGTGTCCATTTTTTAAAACTTGTCGTCAACGGCTGAATACCTTTGTCTTTATCTGTTCTTTCTAAAATAACAAACACAAGTGTCAACCAGAAAAATACATGAAGACCCACTTCAAAAATTTCCCCAATACCTTTACCTATCAATTGTAAAATAACATTTAATACCGCTTGATCACCACTATAGCCTATAAAATTTTCTGCAACCATTGATATGAGTGCAATGATTGCTGCGATTGGTATAATCATTTTTAACAATGTCGTATATACATCAAAATAACGTGGTCCAATTAAATGCATCGGTCTATCCAAATAACCATTAGCCAATGAAACCGGACTCCCCAATTTTTCGAGAACGCTCTTTACATCTTCTTCATTATAATCTTCAGGTAACATATCCTCTATAGTTGACCTTAGTTCAAGTGTAATATCTTCACGATTTTTTCAGGTAATCTCTTCGCAACTTCCTGGATATAGAGATCAATTAAATTCATTCTCTTCCTCCTCCTTTAATAAGTTATAAAGTTCTTTCGAATCCTTTATCCATTCCTTTTTTAACTGCAAAAATATTTCTAATCCATATTCACTTAAAACATAATATTTACGAGGTCTACTCTCCGTTTTATCCCAACTACTCGTTACTAGCTCCTGCTTTTCTAATCTGCGAAGTAGTGGATATAAAGTACTTTGATCAATTGTAATCCCTGATTGCTCCAATAACTGGACAAGTGAATATCCGTACTGTGGCGTTCTTAATTGGCTTAAAACAGCTAACGTTAATGTCCCTCTTCTTAACTCAGTAATTAACGAGTTTAATAAAGTATCCATTCACTCACCTCATTTCCATTACTATATGTCATACAGTATGTGTTTTATACTATGTATCGTACAGTATTAGTGTGACAAAAACTGTGCTTTTTTTACCAAAAACAGATAATGAAAAGCGCAAATTATATGATTTGTGCTTTTTTAGCTAAGTTATATATATCTATAACACTCTAAAAGGTAGCAACCTTAACTACTAATTTTGAAATTCCAGTAATGCTATATTAAGTTACAAGTATCGTACACATATGATGTGACCATAACATATCACTATAGGAAGCTAATAAAACGGAAAATTACCATGGTTGAATGATTCCTGTTTTATTCTTTAGGCACTGTTGATTTCACACTGTTTTCAGCACCTAATCAACGTTATTTCCTTCATAAACTTCATCTTGTTCAAAATCTCTATTTTTATTTGGTTTATTAAAGTAAAATAAAAAAACAATTAAATTAGGTTAATTGTTTTTCAAATGCAAAATCTTTATTTTTTTAAATAACCTATGATATTCGAAAAGACAAACTCTCCAAATGCAAGTGGTATATAAATAAACCATAACTTTAATATCGCCTTTGTTTCTTTGTGATCAGAATCCCCCATTAAAACCAACCCAATCCTTTTTCTTCTAATATTTTCATTTTAATTCCAATAACAAGGAAATTATACCATTTATCAATGTTATAGTCTATGTTTTCTAAAAATTAGATAAATAAAACTTTTGAATTCCCTCAATATTCAGATAAACATAATAATTTTTTTACGTTTCATCTTCAAAGTCTATAATGAGTCCTGTTAGAACTGCTTCATTACCAATCGATTGGATCCCGTGACCAATAAAATCCATCTTAAATTCTTCCCACTCTAACTGCTCTTTTTAAGTCTGTTCGAATAAAATTAAAAATCCTACTGATAAACAAAAAATCTCGTTTATCAATAGGATTCATTAGCTATATATAGCAATTATAGCGAACTCCATCGCCTATTACTAAAGTCGAACTGATTTAAGTAATATAAATTCCCCGTTTTCTTTAGAAAATGGAACAACCTCTACAATCGCCTCAACATTAATTACTCCGTAAACATGCGGATATTCTTGACCGTTTGAAGCAAGTTCATATTTTACTTCTGCTTTTAATAGGGCTGGATCAATTGTAAGTAATAAAACATCTTCTTCATGCTTGAAATATTTTTCTGCAACTCTTAAAGCTTGATCTACTAATGAACAATGAATAAATCCCTCTTCTATAAGGGAATCTTCATTAATTTTTCCAATTATTTTTGCGATTTCCCAATTACTTTTCGTAATTACTTTTGTAATCATAGTAACTCTCCCTTTTTAATTTATGTAATGATATAATAACACTAAATTTTCAACACGTTCTTAATAGATTGGGGACTTATAATGGATAAACCTCTCACTACATTACAAACTATTATTATACATATGAATACAAATGAGCATTGGCATGATTTTATTTGTTACTGTCAGCATCGCGAAGCGGGACTTCGAAAATTAGCTTATAAACATTTAGAGGTATTTATTTCAAATGCAAAGAAATGGAAATCAAAAGATCAAGAAGAGTTTGCCATTTCGCTGTTTACTATTTTAGATGCATTAAACGAAAAAGATGAGGTGTTAACTTTCTCACTAAATAGTTTTCTAATTGACATTCTATATAGATGGACAGAAAACAACCCGATTGATTCAAGACCTTTTAGATGGATAGGAATTTATATGAATTCTAGCAATAAAGAAGACGATTTAGAAAAATTCCTTCGAAAAGCGATTGAATTAGGTGGTGATACCGAACAAAAAGCCATGATATACCTAGTTTCTAATTACATCAATACTTTAGAATTTGGTACACATGAATTCCCGTCAGGTTATTGCGGAGATTTAAGCGAATGTATAGAAAAACTACCCTACATGCTTCAATTAACTAATAGAATTCAGAATAAGAACAGTAAGGAACGAAATATTGGGCAATTACAAGAACAACTACACTCAATTCTAGATTGGTTAAAACATACACAAACTCCAGTAGATGCTGTTCGTATATGGGAAAAAGAACAAACTAAGGAATTAGAAAAAAGCATCGTATATCATTTAAACAACAGCTCAAGTCATTAATTCGTCTACCATTTCAATATAAAAAAGAGGATCTTCATACTGTACTAGAAAATCCTCTTTTTATATTTATCCCACATTAACTTGCAGTAAAACTCCCCACTGATTATAGTTTCACTTTATTTTAATCCTTTAATTAAAGGTGACGCTTTTCCGCTATGGAAAATCCATAAATCATGAAGTGATCTCGTACATCCGACATATAGTAACTTTGCATCATGTTTTGTATTTTTGTAATGTTCCTCATCTACATCAATTAAAAGCACTGCATCAAATTCTAAACCTTTCGCTAAATAGACAGGTACTACAGAAATACCGCCTTCATATTTACTTTGGTTTGCTTCAATGACGTTTACTGTTAAACCTGCATCAGTTAATTTCTCATACATATGACGGCATTCATCTTCTGTTCTTCCTATTACCGCAATTGTTTTCACATCTGCATTTTGCAAATGTTTTATCGTCTTCACAATTTCAATAAATTGATCTTCTGCATAAATCACTTTCACATCTTCTCCACTGCGGAAGACTGGTGTTGCGAGTCCTACTGGAATTTCTGCATTTTTAATTATTTCATTAGCAAATTCAATAATTTCTTTTGTAGAACGATAACTTCTTGTCAGTTCATAATATCCTGTTTCTTGGAATACTTCCTTAAAAGCACTCCAATCTTCAATTCCTTGGTAATCATAAATCGCTTGCGATAAATCACCTAATATAGTGAAAGAATTACCTAGTGTAATTTCTTTTAATACATAAACTTGGAAAGGCGAAAAATCTTGCGCTTCATCAATAACAACGTGATGAAACTTCTGCCCGATTTCAATCCCTGTTATACGATGATGTATGTATATTAAAGCTGGTAAATCTTCTACATACACTTCTTTTTTACGACAACTCTTTTCTGTTTCTTGAACAAGTTCTTCAGGTAATACTTCGAGTATTTCTTTGCTTTTCAACATTGAACTGTATAGTGAAAGTGGGCTCATTTTTGGCCAAAAATTCATATAGGTGTTCAATCTCTTTGTTGCTTCTTTTTTTAGTAACTTTTTCTCGTTTGTTTCTCCATACTTTTTAAGTTCAATTTCAATCCAACGTTTCATACGGCCGACTAAACGTTCTCTTCTCTTCTTTAATGGATAATGTTTATATTCCACTTGCATCCATTTTTTAACGTCTTCCACTGGAATAACAGCTTTATCCCATGCCTCAAAATCTTTTGTTGGCACTAAATCGTTTTCAAATTGAGTCATTCTTTCTTCTATAAACGCCTTAAATTCTAGCGTACCTTTTAATTTACCGATCATAATCTTTCTTTCATCGCGATTAATTGAAAAGGCTTCTTTCAATTTTTCTTCTGTCTGCTTTAGTTTCACGGAACCCTCTAATGTACGTAATGCCCAATCTGGAAACGTTGTTTGACTAATATTTCCTACCCCTAATTCAGGAAGTACGCTGGAAATGTAGTCTAAAAATAAACTGTTTGGAGCGAATACAATCATTCTCTCAGCTTCTAGCTGCTCACGATATTCATAAATTAAAAAAGCAAGGCGATGTAAAGCGATTGTTGTCTTTCCGCTCCCTGCAACCCCTTGAATTAATAATGGCAAGTTTCTTTCCGCACGAATAATATCATTTTGTTCCGATTGAATCGTTGAAACAATATCCTTTAGCTTATTATCTTTATTCTCACCTAATCGATATAGAAGAAAATCATCGGCATGCGATACATCTTCATTTCCTTTTACATATGTATCAACAACACGTTCAAGTTCTCTTTTTCGAATAGAAATGTTTCGTTTTAAATACACATCACCTTCTACTAACCCATCTGGTGATTGATAAAATGCTAATTCTTCTCCACCGGTAAATGAATAAAACATACTTGCGACAGGTGCTCTCCAATCAATAATGATTGGTTTCATCGTGTCCATATCCGAAACCCCTACTTTTCCAATATAAATCGGCATAACTGCTTCTTTACCATCTTCCTGAAAATCTAACCTTCCAAAGTACGGCTCTTGCACACCAATACGTAAATTTTGTCTATTAGACTCTCTCATACTTTCAAGAATTTGCTCCTTAAAATCTTCCCCATAATAAACTGGGATTTTTTCAAGCTTATCCAATTGCTCATCCATCGTATGTAAAGTATCCTTCATTTTTTGTAACTCATCTTCAAATATGTTGCTCATTTCGACGATTCCCTCCTGTCCGTTCTAATTTTTCAGTCGAATTATCATTGTATTAAAAATTCAATCATAAAGTCAATAGTTTCAATTTAAATTTTCCGAAAAAACTTACTTTTTATCTTTCTAATTTTAAAGATATATACAACATCTAAATCACATCACTACACATATAGTATAGTGATGCATACAAAAGATACCACTTTTTATTTGTCACCTATTTAATTTATATATTGACAAACAATGTAAAAGTCAAAGATACATAAAGTGAAAATTTTATAAGTGTGGTTTTACTGCCCACAAATAGTAGGATAAATTAAAGTAAAGGAGTCTATTCAAATGAAAGTCGCGAAAAAGAAACCGCTAAAGTTATATTTACTTATTTTTGTATTCATTGTTTTGGCCAGTGGATGGATTGGGGTATTTCTAGATTTTCTTCTAACAGATCAACCTGAAGGAAACACTTTAGGTATGGGATTATGGCTAATATTCCCTTTCCTCGTAAGCATTTTCCTTAGAGTCATTAGCCGAGATTGGAATGATTTTGGCATCAAGCCCAATTTAAAAGGAAACTTTATATGGTATTTCACTGCACTACTTATTTATCCATTCGTTACAGTAATAACGATAAGCATATCGCTCATTTTTGGAGTAGCTCATATTTCTAGTTTTGATATATCCACGTTATTGTCACTCATAGTCATGTCTACTATTGGTAACTTTATTAAAAATATTTTTGAAGAGTTTTCTTGGCGTGGTTATTTAACTCCAAAGTTGATTGAACTAAATCTAAACGATTGGTACATTTATATTATTTCTGGTTTAATTTGGGCACTTTGGCATGCTGCATATTATATAGTCTTTTTGCCAAATGAATATTTTGAATCTATCTCAAGATTAAATACGCTTTTATCTGGCTGTATCCTTATGGTTTGTTGGTCAATTATGTATGTTGAAATATATAGACTTACAAAATCAGTCTGGCCATGCGTTATCATGCATGCGATCGAGGATGCTGTTCCTACTGTTTTAGTTACAATAACAGGGATTATTACTCTTACAAACAGTAGTGATTTTTGGTTAAACCCTATTAGCGGGGTCGCTGCTACTGTTTTATTTCTCGGAATTGGAATCGTACTAAGAACTATAAGAATAAAAAGAGAACGACATTTATTCACACAATAAAAGTAAAAAGAGTAAGGATTTATGAACTGCACCCCAATTGTTAGACACAGTCTAACAATTGGAGGTGCAGTTTTTCTATGGCTAAATT